>JAVXIV010000396.1:0-1049 GCA_036785645.1 Hungatella sp. | reverse complement strand
GGGTATGTGAATGAGAGATTGGAGAAGTATTTAAAAATTTTGCTCTGAAGTAAGAATAAGTAATGCTAAAAAACATAAAATATAAGGAGAAAATAACTATGACAATTGATAAAGATGCGTTTTTTGAAGATGAAGTCTACGCAGATGGGGAGGATATAGTGGAGATTCTGGTATTATCCATTACCATTGGAGAAAAGTTGTTATCTATGCTGGGACTGGGGAAAACAACGACAGTAAAAAAGTTATAGAGGAATTCACCGAAGAAATCGAGACAAGCTTCATGGAAAATGGTGAACTTTTGATTCATTCCTATCTGCCGCAAGCCTTTTGCCGCAAGATATGGGCACTTGGATGTGGATGAGTTCTTAAGCTTTTGTGCAAAAGCATTGTATATCAGATCTTTGAGAATCGACGATATGAAAGCTGGAGTGCTACAGGCATTGGATGAAGTGCTGGATAAAATCAAATAAAATCCACCGGCTAAAAAGCTGGTGGGATTTTGGTAATCAGAGATTTGTAGAATCGGTAGGCATTCCGGTTATTACGAAAAACCGACTTCGATGCCACATTTTTATATCTGCCTGCACTTTGCTGCCCGCATAGCCACCAAACATAAGGTAATGCAAATATGCAAGACGGTATGCAGATCATCAAAGCAATCACAATACCGAGACCGAAGCAGGCTATAGAAAATATAAATATCCCCCAAACGATGTGTATCAGCATATTCACACCTCCTCTCAACTCCTTCGTTGGATACATTATATCATGTGTAAAAAAATATTTCAAGGAGCTGATTAATTAGGTTTGTGTCAAGTAAATGTTGGAAAATTTTCTACTGTTTTTCTAAAATGATATTTTCTAATTTTTTGTTTCCCCAATAACCCTGCTTCCCAGGCTTTTTATTCTAATATCCAAATGCTCTCTTAAATGCTTTTCTTGATGTTGTCTGCATCGCTTCAAACAATGGCATATGATGGTTGAATCTATCCGCATATCGGTCAATTGTTTCTATCAGCTCCTTGTTCTCTTTGCGGTAAAGTGCCTTT
>JAVXIV010000395.1:0-1051 GCA_036785645.1 Hungatella sp. | reverse complement strand
AAAAATTCCCAATTCCCCTCACCACCGGATCTTCTCGTCAATCAGCTGTTGTTGCTCGCTGCTCGTTTTCTTGAGATAAACTCGCGTAGTTTCGATATTCTCATGTCCCAAGAGATCCGCCAGCAGGGAGATATCGTTGAAACGCTGCAGGAAATTCTGGGCAAAGCGATGGCGAAAGGCATGCGGATAAACCGTCGTCGGATCTACTTGGTAAAGCACCGCCAGTTGTTTGAGCTTCCACCGAACTCCACGATCCGTGATCAGCCGTCCGCGGTCATTCTGAAATAGGAAGCCCGACGTATGCCCGATGCCCCCGCACCACTCCAGAGCCTCCCGGCACAAACAATCCGGAATGTAGATGCGCCGTGCTTTCTCACCCTTTGTGTAAAGATCCATATAACCATAGGATAAATCTTCCACGCGGATCTGCAAGAGCTCACTGATGCGCGCACCCGTTCCCGCCAGAAGATGCACCAGCACATACCAATACAGATTGCCATCCTCCCACAGTCCTCGTTTCATCCGCTCATAATCTGCATTGGATATGGTACGGGGCGAACAGGCGCAGACTTGCAGCTTCACGGTTGGCAGACGATACATCGGACAGAGCGTCTCCGACGTCATCTCTTCCAGATAACACAAATAACGATTCATCCCGCAGATGCGAAGATTCACCGTAGCCGGTCGGTAATGACCAAGCAGATATTGTTTGTAGCTCCCCAGATTCTCCGGGCTCATCCCACAATACAGCCTCAAATAGGTGCGAATGCCCCCTACATAAGCAGTTATGGTATGTTCCGACAAATGCTGTCTCCTAAGATAATGTTGAAAATCTTGAAATCTGCCCTCTTCTGTTGTAGTTTCATCCTTCATCATCGCTTCGCCCTACCAATTGATCACCCGATTTACAATCTGCCTCTGTTCTGCGGCGCTTCTCCGGAGATAAATTCTGGTTGTTTCGATATTCCGGTGCCCCAAGAGATCCGAAAGCATCGCGATATCGCCAATAGTTTCAATAAAGTTTTTCGCAAAGCGATGGCGAAAGGCATGC
>JAVXIV010000394.1:0-1114 GCA_036785645.1 Hungatella sp. | reverse complement strand
AATATAATATTTTGATTTTGGTGACACATCATTCTCCTATACAACATATGATAAAAAGAAGTGATAGAAAATAGATAGGGGAAGAACCGATGCTAACGATTCATTGCGAACAGGCATTGCCGGATGGTTATCCGGAAGGCTACGAGGATATGACCTATGATGGATGTTGGTTCTACATCATTGCAGCCGGTCAACAAAGGATTCTAAAGCTGGATTGCGACTTTAAAATTGTGGAATATGTGGACACTTGCCGTTGTTATAGCTGCATCTGCTATGATCCTTCGGATCATTGCTTTTGGGCTGCCTGCAATCGATGCGAATCCACCTTGTTTCAACTCGATGAGAGCTTGAGCGAAATTGGATGTACCAAATTGGAATTGGGGAGTCAAGATAACATTCCCATTCAAAGCATTTCCGGCTGTTGCGTCAGTAATCAACTGCTCATTGCAGTGGGTCACGAATTGGTGATGGTAGATAAGGATCATCCAACCTGTTCGCTATCCGTAGCAACCTACCCGGAAGTATCATTGCAAGGAGCACTGAGTATTTATCCGTACATGATTGGCTATTATACCAGAAATCATTGCCAGTATTTGGGAATCTGGTCTTCTTATGGTTGTTTACAGAAAGAATATGAGGTGTCGGATGATATTTGGATCAAATCTGTTTTACTTTTTCCCTGCACGATTTGGGACGATGAGATTCATTTTAAAATGTTGGCATGCGATGGAACAGGGCGATTTGCAATCATGGAATTTGTAATAGAAAGTGACATTTTGGGATGTCTGGATAAATGTAACTATCTCTTGCGCCGAGAGGACTGCGGCGGGCGGGGCGGAGCCAATGCGGTTATGGAATCCATCGCACTGATGGAAGCTTCACTTGCACATATTTTAAACGCAGAAGGCGAGAAAATTCAAAAAGCAGTGGCAGAGGCTTCGGATATCTGTCAGCTTCTGGAGGTGAATAAATCGGTGCGGGAAACATTGATCTGTGTCACGCATTTGGAACAAACGTTGTATGACAAATTGCATGTGCTTACTGAAATTCACAATTTCTAGTAACTATTCAGAGGGCGGAAAAATAGCTGTGGAAAGCAGCGTCAAGCTTGCTT
>JAVXIV010000393.1:0-1124 GCA_036785645.1 Hungatella sp. | reverse complement strand
ACATCCGGTTGGAATGCTGTCATCGCTTTTGCACCTGCTTCCGCATTGGCCAAAGTCGGATCCGGCTGAACATCGGAGAAGCACTGGTATACAATCCCCATCTCGTCCAATTTATCGGTAATCGGCTTTGTATAGCCATTCATATATAGGAAGGAATCGGTTACCAAAAAGGCTCTCTTTTTACCCAGTACATTCTTTAATTCATCTAACGCCACCGGCATACAGCCTTTTTTAAAGTAAATCTTCTCGGGTGCTCTAAACCAAAGCATATTCTCTCTCCTCTCGGCTACGGACTTGATATTTAACAGATGTTTTACTCCTACGTTTTCCGATATGGAGTTGCCGCCCCAAGTACCACAACCCAGAGTTAAGGAAGGCGTCATCTTAAAGTTATAGAGATCACCGATTCCGCCCTGAGAAGAAGGTGTGTTGATCACGATTCGGCAAGTCTTCATCGCTGCAGAATGCTTTGCAATCTTCTCGGTTTCATTGATATTGATAAAGAGGGAAGAGGTGTGACCATATCCACCATCGGCTACCAATTGTTCTGCTTTTGCAATGGCTTCATCAAAGGTTTTGGCTTTGTACATACCAAGTACCGGAGAAAGCTTCTCATGTGCAAACTCCTCTGCAATATCCACAGACTCTACTTCACCGATGATGATCTTGGTATCTTCCGGAACGTCAACACCTGCCAACTGTGCGATTCGGAATGCAGACTGACCTACAATCTTGGCATTCAGCGCGCCGTTAATCAAGATCGTCTTACGAACCTTCTCTATTTCGTCACCCTTTAAGAAATAGCAGCCACGAACTTCGAATTCTTTTCTGACTTCTTTATAAATGGATTCCAATACCGTTACCGATTGTTCAGAAGCACAGATCATACCGTTATCAAAGGTCTTAGAAAGGATAATCGAGCTGACTGCCATCTGAATATCTGCAGTTTCATCAATAATAACGGGAGTATTTCCTGCGCCTACACCAAGTGCGGGTTTGCCGGAAGAATATGCCGCATTTACCATACCCGGACCACCGGTTGCCAAAATCGTATCGGAATTTCTCATAACGTCATTGGTCAGTTCCAGAGAAGGTACATCAATCCAACCGATGATTCCTTCCGG
>JAVXIV010000392.1:0-1164 GCA_036785645.1 Hungatella sp. | reverse complement strand
TCCGAAGCCATCTCGGTAGCGGATCGGATCATCGTCCTCACCGGTCGTCCCGCTAGGATCAAGACGATTCTGGAGCTTGATTTTGATGAAGAATATGCTCGACCCTTAGCGCGCCGAAATGCCCCTGCATTTCCCACGTATTTCAATCAACTATGGAAGGAGCTGCGCACTTATGATTGAGACTCATCCGACGCGATCACAGCAGGAATTTATGGCTGCGGAAAGGCGCCGAAAAAAAAAGATTTATATTTACCGCATTGCACTCTTGCTCTCTCTGCTCTCTCTTTGGGAGCTCTGTGCCGATTTTCACATCATCGATGATTTTATCTTCAGTTCACCTTCGCGTGTGGTGCTCTGTTTCCAAGAAATGCTGCAGGATGGCAGCATCGTTTGGCATATCGGCATCACCGTATTGGAAACTCTGGTCAGCTTTTCTCTGGTAGTCATAATCGGCATCTTGGCCGCTGTGGTACTGTGGTCAAGCCGGAGTATCTCCGAGATTCTGGAACCCTACCTCGTTATGCTCAACAGTCTCCCAAAATCGGCTCTGGCACCCATTCTCATCGTATGGCTGGGCAACAACGTCAAAACCATCATTGTAGCTGCCATCTCCGTAGCAGTCTTCGGGTCCATTTTGACTCTTCACACCGGCTTTTCTTTGATGGATCCGGATAAGATAAAACTGATCTATGCCCTTGGTGGAGGGAAAAAGGATGTTCTGTTCAAAGTACTGATCCCCGGCTCCATTCCTCTCCTCATCAGCAATATGAAGGTGAATATTGGTCTCTGCCTGGTGGGTGTGATCATCGGAGAATTTCTGGCGGCAAACAAGGGACTGGGGTATTTAATCATCTATGGCAGCCAGGTTTTTAGGTGGGGGGACGTTCTGATAGGATTGGGTATCCTGATACGGATAGGTTTTATTGATTATTCTTGGAATAAAACAGACATAAAATCTTTAAATCGGTTTATCACTCTGTATATCTCTAAATGGTTCTCAGTTACTTTGTAAATCGTTATGTAATTTCCGGTCGTTATATACTTACAATTGGTTTCAAAATCGACTCGCTTGTCCAAATCAGCACCAATGCCCGGAAACATTCGGAGCGTTTCAAATTGCTCATACATTTCATTCATCACTCTGATTGCCACATCGGGATTATC
>JAVXIV010000391.1:0-1177 GCA_036785645.1 Hungatella sp. | reverse complement strand
AAATAAGCAAATCAAGCTTACCTTTAGTAAACGTCAAGCGAATCTACCGAGAGTAACCCGCGTGCTTATTCTTCGTATTCAGCTATTCCGACAATATCTTTCTTTCTGCATGTTAACCTGTGTCCATTCTCCAAGCGCAGGAAGATGTGTTCATCCGGACCGACTGCCGTTCCATCCAGTATAGCCATGATTTCCTCAAATGTATCATTGACGGTTATGACAAAACCACTCGTCGTAAATATTTCTAATTTCTTTAATTTGGCTGCTCCCTTGCTCGATGCACCGTTCATCCCCCTCTCCTATTGCGTTGCGATATCGCAACGGTAAATGGGTATAAAAACACCGGGGCATTTATAGCCCCGGCATCGCGCCTTTTTATCAATTTTATTCGCCATCCAGTCTGTCCATGTGGTCAAAACCGCTCGTTATCATAGCAAGCATTTCCGTGTATTGCATCAGCCTTTTCTTTTCCGATTCCGGATTGTCTGATTTTAAAAAGGCGTGTACTTTATTGCGCAGATCAAACCATTCTTCCCTTGTTTTGGGTTTCTCATAGCATAGGGCGTAGAATAACTGGTTCACCTCAAAATTACTGTTTTTCAGCCTGTCTTCTTCCCGATTATAGCTACCTATCTCTTTTAATAACCCTTGAATTTTTTCACCCAATCCCTTTACCCCCAAGCTTAGCAATATAATCCATGATGGATTCTGCTTCCTCCATCGAAACCTTGTTGTTATGAATTATACATTCATTTACCTTATTCTGCAACCATGCGAATCGATCTGTCATTGGCCGCTCGAAAAGTTTGACTGCAAATTCCATATCACTTTCATATAAACCTAGCGTTCGGCTTTTGTCCCATATTGGACATATGGTTTATCTGAAATGTCTTCCGGTATCCGGATACCCATTTTTTCTGCCCACAGCTCCACGTTTGATTTATATAGATTCATGCCAACACAGGCTGATGCATCTGAACCGCCGATGTGATTCTTTCTTGCAGCAAGCCACTCTTCTCTACCGGAAAAGATTCTCTTCTCAACCGGCATGGCGTTTTTTCCTTTCCTTATAAATAATTTTTATCGGTTCCTTTTTCTCCGGTTTGGGATCTTGCCTACAGCTGCATCGTTCACCCGGATCCAGATTGTCACCGCAGTACTTGCATGGTCTAAAGTA
>JAVXIV010000390.1:0-1185 GCA_036785645.1 Hungatella sp. | reverse complement strand
CTACCGGGTGGATTCCGGACTTACACCGGTTAGAAACGTGCGCCGCCAGGCGCACAAACAAAGCTACCGCACTTCTGATTCTAATCAGTTCGTGCGGTAGCTCTATTTCAAATGCTTGGTCGCTCCCTATACCAGCGAAAGTGCCAGTTTCATCATGGCCGTAAACGAAACTTCTCTCTCCTCTGCCGTTGTCACTTCCTCGGTAAATCCCGAATCGGAAATCGTCAAGATACAAAGTGCATTGGCCTTTCCATAAGCCGCATTGGCATACAGGGCAGCCGACTCCATCTCGCAAGCCAGAATTCCCATATCACTCCAAGAGACCGCCTTGGCGGGCATCTGGGGCTTATAGAATACATCGGTACATAAAATATTGCCTACATGATAGGGAATCTTCATGCTTTCTGCAGACTTGACCGCCTTGCTTAACAGTTCATAACTGGCTACGCAAGCATAATTTCCGGGTAATTCATACTGTTCCAAATAATCGGTCTCTGCACAGGCTCCCATTCCGATTACGACATCTCTAAGCTTCACCTCCGGCTGCATAGCTCCTGCCGTTCCGATACGGATCAGATTTTTTACACCGTAAAAATGGATCAGCTCATAGCTATAGATTCCAATGGATGGGCATCCCATTCCGGTTCCCATCACAGAGACCGGTTTTCCCTCATAGGTTCCCGTAAATCCAAGCATCCCCCTGGTCTTGTTAAACTGCTTTACATCCTCTAGGAAATGATCCGCAATATAGCGTGCTCTCAGTGGATCTCCCGGAAGGAGAATGGTCTCTGCAATCTCCCCCATTTGTGCATCAATATGAGGTGTTGGTGTGTGTTCTGTCTTCATTGTGTTTACCATCCCTTTCTTATTTCCATGCCGGTGTCACACATAGCTTCCACCTCCTGCCGAGAAGGAATGGAAGGTGCCGCACCACATCTAGTGACCGCAATAGCGGCTGCCGTAGTTGCAAATTTCATGATTTCTTTGGGATCTTTGCCCTGCATCAGACCGGCCACAAAATATCCGGTATACGTATCTCCCGCTGCCGTAGTGTCCACCGTCTCCACCACAAGCGCATCCTGATGATAGGTCTGATGATTTTCCTCAAAAACAGAGCCCCTCTCCCCAAGGGTTACGATCATTCCCGCTTCCGGAAATTTGGCTGTCAGCCCATGCAGCAGAGTT
>JAVXIV010000389.1:0-1201 GCA_036785645.1 Hungatella sp. | reverse complement strand
TAGATTCAAATTGTTATTACTCGCAGCTCCATCGGTTCCGATCGTCAGCAAAATCCCTTTCTTTAACAACTTTTTGATGGGTGCAAATCCACTGCCCAGCTTCATATTACTAGAAGGATTATGGACCACGGTCACATTCTTTTCTCGCAGCAAATCTAAATCAGCATCTGTCAGCATGACCCCATGCGCCGCCTGAGTCGGCACATCGAAGGTGCCTAAATCATAAAACCACTGCGTTGGAGTTTTACCATATCGATGGATACACTCCTGGTGTTCGCGAGGCGTTTCTGATAAATGCAGATGCATTCTGCCCTTCCGATCCCGACACATCTCACTGTATTCCCGAACCGCCAGAGGGGTGGAGGTGTATTCTGCATGAATTGCAAAATCCACCTTGATTCGACCGTCCTCGATGTTATGAAAATCCTCGAAAAGTTTCAAGGATTCTGCCACTCTGAAATTATCTCTTGCATGTTCCTCCGGATCAAAAGCAAGGATGCACCGGCTGATATTTGCCTTCATCTTGGCTTTGCAAACTTCATCTATGGTTGCTTCCTGCATGATGTACATATCCGAAAAGCAAGTAGTACCTCCCGCCAGCATCTCCAGCATCGCCACCTGCGATCCCGAACGGATATCTTCTGCCGTCATGCGATCTTCGATCGGAACAATACGATCCAGCCATTGTTTTAGAGGAAGCTCACTTCCCACTCCGCGGAGCAGGGTCATAGGACTGTGACTATGCCCGTTGATCAATCCCGGAATCAAAAGTTTCTTCGTCATATCCTTCTCTATATCATAGACGTCCTCCGGTTTTGACTCACCGATATAGCTGATTTTATCTCCGTCAATTCCCAGATATCCGTCTCTGATTTCTTTAGGGCCATCTTCCCAGGCGATAATAGCGGCATTCTTCAATAATATTTTCATGTCATCTCCTTATAAATGCGAAATAATATCCTTGATATAAGCTCTCAATTGTGCAGATGCTTTTGTTGCAATGGCATCCACTTCGTCGCCATCGATTGGTTGATCCAAAATTCCGGCTGCCATATTGGTAAGCAGGGACAGTGCTAAAAGCGGCATCTCACAATGAGCGGCCGTCAACGTTTCCGTAACGGTAGACATTCCAACTGCATCGGCACCCAAAATACGCAGTGCTCTGATTTCTGCAGGTGTTTCAAACTGCGGCCCCATCCAG
>JAVXIV010000388.1:0-1212 GCA_036785645.1 Hungatella sp. | reverse complement strand
TATTGATGTGGGAATCTATTTGGTTGAAAAATTGAAAAAAGAAGGCTATCAATTGATTGCGACCGGAGAGATGGGAATTGGCAATACGACGACGAGCAGTGCCGTTGCTTCGGTACTTCTGGGAATGGAACCGGAACGACTGACCGGACGCGGAGCGGGGCTCTCGGCGGCAGGTCTTGCCAAAAAAATCCGTGTGATCAAAGAAGCGATTCTTCTGCACAAACCGGACTGGAAAGATGGTTTGGATGTGCTCGCCAAGGTAGGAGGTCTGGATCTGGCCGGTTTAACCGGGATTTATCTCGGGGGTGCCATCTACCGCGTACCTATTGTAATCGACGGATTTATTTCTGCAACGGCTGCGCTGTTGGCGACGACGCTCTGCCCTGAGGTTACTTCTTATATGCTGGCGTCTCATGTATCGGCAGAGCCTGCGGGGCAATTGATTTTAGATCGATTGAAACAGCAAGCGGTTGTTCATGCCAATTTGTGTCTGGGAGAAGGTACGGGTGCCATGACAATGATTCCGATGCTTTCTATGGCAGTTGAAGTCTACCATAAGATGAGTACCTTCCAAGAGATCACGATCGATCCGTATCAACCATTATAATGTGGAGGGAGAAACCATGCTCATCTTGATAACCGGTGGAAGTGGAAGCGGAAAATCAGCTTATGCAGAACAGCTGGTATTGGAAGAGGGAGATGCGGTGCGCTATTATATTGCAACCATGCCCCCCTACGATGAAGAATGTCGGGAGAAGATTTTAAAACACCAAATACTACGAGCGGAGAAACATTTTCAAACCATAGAGTGCTATGAGAATTTGGAAGGGCTTACCTTGGATGCCGGGGCAGTTGTATTGCTGGAGTGTCTTTCCAATCTGACCGCCAATATCTGCTTTTTGGAAAAAAAAGATTGGACAGATCCGGTTACTGCAATACTTTCCGGAATTCGACACTTGCAAAAACAGACAAAAACTCTTATCATAGTAACCAATGAAGTCTTTTCAGACGGAAGCCGTTGTGACTTGGCAACGGAAGATTATAAATCTGTGCTCGGAACGGTCAATCAACAGATTTCAGAGCTTGCAGACCGGGTGATCGAAGTGGTATATTCCATACCGCTTCAGCTGAAATAAGTACCTAGAAAAATTTATTTTTCTCCTTTTTCCGGGTGCATTTTTTTATGGACGAGAGTTAGGCGGAGCAGAAGCG
>JAVXIV010000387.1:0-1242 GCA_036785645.1 Hungatella sp. | reverse complement strand
TGGAGCAGCAGCAGGAATTATGGGAGCGTATTGATGTGTCAAAGCTGCGAAGACAAGACCTAGACGGGGTCATGGATATCCTGTTCTTGGGGATGGGCAGTCTGATGACGGCCCTGGGAGAATTTTATAAGACACCGGGCGATCTTGCGTCAATCAAAGAAACTTATAAACGGCGATTGCAGATGATCCAATATGGTGCATACAATCAAGCCGATTTAGCATAGTCATTAGGGCAGAAGGATGGAGGAGAGACAGGAATGAAGAAGATTGGAAAGATTGCAGTGGGAGTGGTGTTGGTCGCAACGGCCGGAGTGCTGATCGTACCCCGCTTTTTTAGAGCCAAGGAGATCGCGGAACCCGTGGCGCCGCCGATTGTGAAGACCGAACAGGCAGAGATCGGAACGATTGAGCTTGCTACCGGATTGATCGGAATGATTGAACCTTCCGATGTAGTTTCTATTACCCCGAAGATGCCGGGAACGGTGACTGAGGTTTTCGTCAACGCGGGCGATGCTGTAAAAGAAGGGCAGCTGCTCTGCAAAGTGGATACCAAGCAGGTAGCCGGAGCCAAAATCACGTTGGATGCCTCCGCGATTGCGCTGGAGGATGCCAGGAAAAATCTGGCAAGAATGCAGATTTTATATGAGAGCGGAGATATTTCGGTGCAGGCCTTTGAACAGGTGCAATCCGGTGTAAAGTCAGCCGCACTGCAATATGACGGTGCGAAGCTGGCCTATGATATGCAGTTAGAATACAGCAGTATTACGGCACCCATTGCCGGTGTGATTGAAAATATTGATATGGAAGTACACGACACCGTGGCACAGCAAAATGTACTCTGCGTGATTGCCGGTCAGGGAAGCAAAGCACTCTCTTTTTCCATAACCGAGCGGGTTGCTGCTTATGTAAAAACCGGAGATAGCATTCGCATTGAGAAAAATGGAGCAGAATACAGCGGTACTATCACACAAGTGAGCGCCATGACCGATGCGGCAACCGGACTGTTCAAGGTCAAGGCTTCTGTTGCAGGCGGTGAGACGTTGGCAACCGGAACTTCCGTCAAATTGTACGTCACCTCCGATCGGGCAGAAGGGGTGATGACACTGCCGGTCGATGTCGTTTATTATGACGGCGGAATCGCTTACGTATATACGTATGATGCAGGCACGGTCCACAAAGTGCAGGTCGAGACGGGCATCAACGATGAAGAACGAATCCAAATCATTTCCGGGATCACACCGG
>JAVXIV010000386.1:0-1307 GCA_036785645.1 Hungatella sp. | reverse complement strand
ATGATTCAACACCGAGAAGTAAATACCCCAAGGGAACAGCCGGATATAAAAAAACGCTTATCAAGTATGGTGCAAGTATTGGAGCAAATGCAACGATTGTTTGTGGACATACCATCGGTAAATGGGCATTGATCGGTTCCGGAGCTGTGGTAACAAGGAATGTTCAGGATTATGCACTCATGCTAGGTGTTCCGGCAAAACAAGTAGGCTGGGTCTGTGAATGTGGGGAACGGCTTCTTGATGAAATGCAGTGTAAAAATTGTGGAAGAAGATACCGACAAACAGAGGCCGGACTGGAGGAAGTAATATGATGCAGTTTAGAGATCTAAATGCGCAGTATCATGCTTTGAAAGATGAAATTGATGCAGGAATTCAGGAAGTTATACATAATCATGACTTTATACTTGGAACGGAAATTACAGAACTTGAAAATAAACTGGCCGAGTACGTTGGCGTAAAGCATTGCATTACCTGTGCAAATGGTACAGATGCTCTGATTCTGGCGCTGATGGTTTGGGGCATCGGTGAAGGAGATGCCATATTTGCACCGGACTTTACCTTCTTTGCCACCATAAACTGTGCTATGGGAAGAGGTGCAACCCCGGTACTGGTAGACATTGATGAGGAGACCTTTAATATATCACCGGAGGCTCTGGAAAAGGCAATTCAGAAGACCATTGCCGAGGGAAAACTGGTTCCTAAACTGATTATTCCGGTGGACTTATTTGGACAGCCTGCTAATTATCCGGAGATCAAAAAAATTGCACAAAAGTATAATCTTAAAATTCTGGAAGACGGAGCACAGGGATTCGGTGGAGCAATCCATGGACAAAGAGCCTGTTCTTTTGCAGATATGGCAACGACTTCCTTCTTTCCGGCAAAACCATTGGGCTGCTATGGCGATGGCGGAGCTATTTTTACAGACGATGATCAAATAGATGAAGAACTTCGTTCCTTAAGAGCGCAGGGACGTTCCCCGGAAGATAAGTACGATAATCGAGATCTGGGATTGAATTCCAGATTAGATACATTACAGGCCGCTATCTTATTGCCTAAATTCAAGGCATTTCATGACTATGAGTTACAGGCAGTCAATGATGTGGCCGCTCAGTATACGGCTACGTTAAAAGATATAGTCAAAACACCGGTTGTACCGACCGGATACCTGTCAAGCTGGGCACAATATACCATTTGCCTGAAAGACAAAACGGAACGCAATGGATTACAAAAATATCTGAAAGAAAAAGAGATTCCGACGATGATCTATTACCCAAAAGGAATGCATCAACAGACGGCAGCGATAAAAT
>JAVXIV010000385.1:0-1406 GCA_036785645.1 Hungatella sp. | reverse complement strand
CGCATAAGGCATCCGCAGAATCGTGAGCGTCAAGAAGAACATCATGCCCAGAATCATGGCTTCCAAGCACTGCCCGGCGAGGAAATTGGCAAATGTTTTCTCGGAAAGAGAAGCGATGGCAAGAACCCGGTCTGTGGTATGCTTTGGGAAAAATGCCCGCAGGAAGCTCCTCATCTGTCTTCCCAAGGTCTCCTTTTGCAGCAGAATATAGATAGCAAAGATGAGTCCGATTCCAAAAGCAACTGCTCCATCCAAGATCGTTTTTGCTGCAGACAGAGTGGAATTCAAGACATTTCCGGCTCCGTTGGATAAGAAATCCCAAACATTGCGGATGTTACTGTTCCAATCAATCTGAATCTCATTGATATAGTCTACCATCTCCGGATATTTCACAAACAGAATCTCCGCCTGCCTCTGCACTTCCAGCAAAAATGCAGGGATGGTACTCTGCAGGCCCAGTATTGATTGCACCAGTTCCGGCACAACTACAAATATCACCAGTCCCAAGACCCCCAGAAGCAGCAGAATCGTCAGACACAGACTGAGTGGACGCCGCATTTTCTGATTCTTATGTTTCTTCATGAGATGCGTCTCGACCGCTCTCATCGGTACATTGATCACAAATGCCACGGCAGCTCCGAGAATGAACGGAGAAAGTACACCTAGCAGATAAACCAGAAAAACCAATACCCGCTGATAATTCAAAGCCAATGCCATCACGACAACCGTAAATACAATTAGATTTTTGATTTTCTTCATATCCTCTTTCTTTAGATCCATTGTGCTTCCTCCTGTTCCCGGTAGATATGCGTGATCTGTTCTGCGGATGCATGAAACGTTCCCTGTGCCATCTGTGAACTTCCCCCGCCTCTTCCATCCAATAAACGATTCAGTATTTTACTGCATACTCTCATATCCTCGTCCCGACTGCCCAAGGCATACTGATACGTTTCCCCCTTGCCGGAGCAAACCAGTACCACCTTTCCTTTATTCTGCTCGTACAGCATCGTACAAAACTCCCGAAGCGCCGTCGGGGTCCATGCTTCTTCAAATAAGATCAGGTATCCCAAGTCATCGTCAAGCTGTTGACTCTGCATCAAAAACAATTGCCGATATAATTGATTGATCTGCATCTCCTTGGCTAGGTTTTCTTGTTTTAACCGTTCTACTGCCTCAGCCAGCAGTCCGGGTTTTGCCGACAGCATCCTAGAGATCGCATCTGCTTGTTTTTGTTTCTTCCCATAATCCAATAATGCCTGTTTTCCACAGAGCAGCGACATTCGAATCCCTGTTTTATAATGGATCATTCCAACGATCTTGATGATTCCAATCTCACCGGTTCGTGCTACATGTGTCCCGCAGCAAGCACAAAGATCTCCGCCCGGTATTTCGATAATCCGAACCTG
>JAVXIV010000384.1:0-1406 GCA_036785645.1 Hungatella sp. | reverse complement strand
AAAAATATAGTAAGAGAGAAAAACTGCTTGTATATCTTCCGATTACATACTATAATAAAGTGAAATAAAAATTGGGAGTTTACTTATGAGAGTCATTGCAGGAAGTGCCAGACGCTTGCTTTTAAAAACCATCGATGGCATAGATACCAGACCCACGACGGACCGTTTAAAAGAAACTTTATTTAATATGATCACCCCCGATCTTTATGGATGCCGGTTTTTAGATCTGTTCAGCGGGAGCGGTGGAATTGGTATTGAAGCTTTAAGCCGCGGTGCAGATTGGGCGGTATTGATAGAACAAAATCCAAAAGCATTGGCATGCATCCGTGAAAATTTAAAAAACACGGGATTGGAAGATCGAAGTCTCTTGATCTTAGGAGACGTTTTGACCGGATTAAAACGATTAGAAGACAAAGGTTCTGTGTTTGATATTGTATTTATGGATCCGCCTTATGGTCAGAATCTGGAACGTATGGTGTTGGAATATTTAAAGACCTCGGATCTGATTCACGAAGAAAGTACCGTGATCGTGGAAGCTTCTTTGGATACGGAGTTTTCTTATCTGAATTCCATGGGTTTTTCGATGAAGAAAGCAAAAAAATATAAAACGAATCAGCATGTTTTTTTGGCTAAGGGAGCTAAATAGATGGCAGTTGCAGTTTATCCCGGAAGTTTTGATCCGGTTACGTTAGGACATTTTGATATTATAGAACGAACATCCAAGATCATGGACAAAGTAATCATTGGGGTATTGAATAATAATTCGAAAACCCCATTGTTTTCTGTCGAAGAACGTGTTACCATGTTGAGAGATGTAACATCACATATGGTCAATATCGAAATTCGATCTTTTGACGGTCTCTTGGTAGATTTTGTCCGAGAGAGTCATGCCGATGTGATTGTCAGGGGATTGCGCGCAATTACCGATTTTGAATATGAATTGCAGCTATCGCAGACCAATCGTGTCATTGCACCTGAGATTGATACGTTGTTTTTGACTACGAATTTAAAGTATTCTTATTTGAGTTCCAGTATTGTGAAAGAGATTGCGATGTATCATGGGGATATCCGTGCATTTTTACATCCGCTCGTTGCAGCGAAAGTCATTGCCAAGATGGATGCTATGAATAGATAAAGTGAGGAAGTTAGGATGAGTAGAATTGAACAATTGATTGGAGAAATTGAAGAATATATTGACGGCTGTAAATTTCAGCCCTTGTCAAATTCTAAAATTGTGGTAAATAAAGAAGAAATTGAAGAGCTTTTGGTAGAACTTCGTTTGAGAATTCCGGATGAAATCAAAAAATATCAGAAGATTATCAGCAATCAAGATGCCATCTTAGGAGAAGCTCGTACTCAGGCAGATACGATGATTCAGGAAGCTACTGTACATACAAACGAGTTGG
>JAVXIV010000383.1:0-1428 GCA_036785645.1 Hungatella sp. | reverse complement strand
GATTGGGAGTGCTCGATGCGAGTAGCACAAAATTAAAGCATATGTATATGATTGACCCGCAAAGGGTTGCAGCACAGGATAGGATAGAGATCATTGCATTATTTAACAAGATAAAAACTCGTAATGTCATGAATACCAAGGATGAATTGAAGGATCCGGATAGAGAAGCGTTTGATCGAAAGGTTTTGCAGGCGATTGGACGGGAACCGTTCTATGAATCCATAAAGAAGTCGTTATTATCCATGCAACATACGCGGCATTGCATAAAGTAAAGCGCAGATGTTACGGCAAGTGGCATTTTATAAATTCACTTGTCATTTTGCGGTGGGGAGTATATAATATATTGTATACAAAAAAATAGGTTTGTACAATTTGAGGATAAAGGAGCAGCTGCGATGATAAAACACCTGGGTCTGAAAGCCTATGGAAAGATCAATTTGGGCTTGGATGTGCTGAGAAAGCGGGAAGATGGCTATCACGAAGTGCGGATGATTATGCAGACGGTGGGACTCTACGACCGTATTGATTTAATCTATCAGGAAGAACCGGGCATTACGATTGAGACGAACCTTTACTATCTCCCCAATAATGAGAATAATCTGGTTTATAAAGCAGCCGCTTTGCTGATGGACGAGTTTCAGGTGAAACAGGGACTGCACATCCGCTTGAAGAAATTCATACCGGTATCGGCCGGAATGGCGGGTGGAAGCAGCGATGCGGCAGCGGTCTTATTTGGAGTGAACAAGATGTTTGGACTGGGACTTTGTATGGAGGAGCTGATGAAGCGCGGCGTGAAGATCGGGGCAGATGTTCCTTACTGTATTATGAGGGGAACGGCGCTTTCCGAAGGAATCGGAGAGATGCTGACACCGCTGCCTCCCGTGCCGCAATGTCAGGTATTGATTGCCAAGCCGGGGATCAATGTGTCCACGAAGTTTGTATATGACCATCTTTGCGCCAACGAACTGCGGCCGGAGCAGCACCCGGATATTGACGGTATGATGGAAGCGATCAGAACAAAAGATATCTACCGGATTGCCCGGAAGTTTGGCAATGTGTTAGAGACCGTTACGATTCCTGCATATCCGGTGATCGAGGAAATCAAATCTGCGATGTTGGAATATGGAGCAATTGGAGCACTGATGAGTGGAAGCGGTCCCACGGTTTTTGGATTGTTCACCAGTCCCAAGGCGGCTGCGGATGCCTACGAGGAACTGCGCTATGGTGGCAGCGCACACCTGACCAAACAGGTGTATTTGACAAACTTTTACAATAACAAGGCATAAGGAGGCTTCCATGGAGCACGATTTGAAGGTTAATATGAATGAATATCTGCCACTGCGGGATGTCGTATTTAATACACTTCGGCAAGCGATTTTAAAAGGAGAATTGGCACCGGGAGAGCGGCTGATGGAGATTCAGCTTGCA
>JAVXIV010000382.1:0-1454 GCA_036785645.1 Hungatella sp. | reverse complement strand
AGCAGAGTTTCCGCACAATCTGATTCTACTTCAATCAGCTGCGCAGCCTCCCCTTCGTTGAGCATAAAATAATTCACATATTGAAGAGGAAGCTTCCATATCTTTTCATTCATCGGCGAAGGGTTCAACACCATGACCAGTCCCTTTTCATGAGCCCTTTTCATAATATACGGCATTTCACTGATTTCATTCTGCAAAACGATAAAATCCCCCCGGTCAAAATCGTCAAGAACCCGATCTACCTCCTCTCGCTTCACATTCTGATTCGCACCGCCAAACAAAATGATGCAGTTATCTCCTGCTTGATCATTTTGAATAATTGCATTTCCGGTTCGAATATCATCCCGGATTAAAATATGATTTGTGTTGACACCCGCCTCTCGCAAAACCTCCAGCAGAAATGTGCCGTCTTGCCCAATCACGCCGGCATGGTATACCTCTGCTCCCGCTTTTGCCAGTGCAACTGACTGATTCAATCCTTTTCCTCCGCTAAACACATGCAAAGAGTCCGACGATATCGTCTCTCCTTTTTTCACAAAATGTTCCACGCCATATACATAGTCAATATTTAAAGAACCAAAATTTAGCACCTTCATACTTTTTCCTACTTTTTCTTTATTTCTCGTAGCTTTCCAAGGTATCAAACAAAAGCTTTTTAAATCGCCCTGCATCAAACTCCATCGCTACGGTGGCATTTCTAACCGTATCTGAAATCTGAAACCGTATGGTCCTGTCAATATCCAATTCCGGAGTGACACCAATATAGTCGCGGTAATCGCATACCGTCATGCCTCGCGTATATTCGCCTTTTGTCTCAACATCGACATGCAGCGGCAGTGCACAGGTGACCACACCCGGATCAATCAGCCAAGAGATGGCACAGGCATCGCAAAGCTGTGCCTGACGGTCTCCATTCACACTAAACTCCAAGAGCTCAGCCGCAGCCTTTGCAACCTGGTTGGGCATACGCTCCAAAATCGCCACATCTTCTCTTGTCATGGAATTCTGCCTACACAGATTCAAACCAACCATTTTGATCCTAATTCCGGAATCAAAAACAATCTTGGCTGCTTCCGGATCCACTGCCATATTAAACTCTACGCATCCGTTGTAATTTCCGGCCGTTGCAGATCCTCCCATACAGAGAATCTCAAAAATTCTTTCCTTGAGTCTGGGTTCCTTGAGGATTGCCTGTGCCACATTGGTCAACGGTCCAAGCGTCACCAACGTCACATGCTCCTGATTCATGAAGGTATCCACCATAAAATCAACCGCGTGACCGGCCTCCAGCTGCTTTTTGGGTTCCTCGAACTCCATGTCTCCCATACCGCTATTGCCATGTACATCCTCTGCTCTTTCCAGCTTCGAAAACATCGGCTTATCATATCCGGCATAAACCGGAATATCCGTCCTTCCGGCCAGTTGTGTCAAATATCGGGCATTCCTCGAGGTGT
>JAVXIV010000381.1:0-1458 GCA_036785645.1 Hungatella sp. | reverse complement strand
GGCAATATGTGCCATATCCACCATCAGATATGCACCGACCTTGTCCGCCACCTCCCGGAATCTCTTGAAATCGATCGTTCTGGCATAAGCACTGGCTCCTGCCACAATCAATTTGGGTTTTGAGGCAACTGCCAGCCGCTCTAATTCGTCATAATCAAGATACCCCTCATCATTGACACCATAAGGAACAATATTGAAATACAGACCCGAAAAATTCACAGGACTTCCATGGGTCAGATGTCCGCCATGATCCAGATTCATCCCCATAACGGTATCGCCTGCCTTGAGCATTGCTACAAACACTGCCATATTGGCCTGAGCTCCCGAATGAGGCTGTACGTTGGCATAATCACAGCCGAACAGCTTCTTGGCACGTTCTATGGCAATGGTTTCCACCACATCGACACATTCGCAGCCACCGTAATAACGTTTGCCGGAATAGCCTTCTGCATACTTGTTGGTCAGCACCGTCCCCATCGCCATCATCACCGGCTCAGATACGATATTCTCAGATGCAATCAGTTCTAGATTTCTTCTCTGCCTCGCACATTCGGATTGAATGGCCGCTCCTACTTCTTGATCATAATCGGCGATAAATTTCATTACTTCATTTACCATGATTTTCTCCCTCTTCCATTTCGTATTATAGAAACAAACAGCATGTTTGTTGGTGATTATAAACACTTCCCGAATCGATGTCAAGCCTTTCTATAAAACCGCCGCCGCTTTTTATCAGGTTATCTCTCTTCATACAGAAAGCGCTGCATGGTCTGATAGAGCAAAAGCGGCTCAATCGGCTTAGCCAGATGGGCATTCATACCCGCGGCTTTGGTTTTCTCAATATCTTCATCAAAGGCATTGGCTGTCATGGCAATGATGGGAATGGTACCGGCATCTTGTTTACGCATCTGGCGAATCGCTTTGGCAGCGGTTAAGCCATCCATAACCGGCATTCGAATATCCATAAGAATGGCATCATAATACCCTTCTGCTTTTTGTGCAAAAATCTCAATTGCACGCAAGCCATTTTCAGCAACCTCCACATCGAGATGCTTTGCTCCAAGCAGCTTTTTCGCCACCTCAATATTGAGCAGATGATCCTCCACCAAAAGCACTCGTTTTCCGGTGAAATCATAGGTGATCCGCGTAACCGGCACGGCAGTCTGCTCCTTGCCGTGGTAAATCTTTTCAAAAGCAGAACACAGGACGGATTTAAAAAGGGGTTTGGAAATGAGCAGATTCACCCCTGCCTGCTTTGCTTCTGCCTCAATCGCCATCCAGTCATAGGCCGTCATAATGATGATCGTGACATCCGGACCCACAATCTTACGGATTTCGCGAGAGGTTTCAATGCCATCCATATCCGGCATCTTCCAGTCTACCAAAATAATGTCATAGACCCTTTCCTGTTCCCACTTTTCTCTCACAACTTCCACTGCCCGGGCACCGGAAGCCACA
>JAVXIV010000380.1:267-1470 GCA_036785645.1 Hungatella sp. | reverse complement strand
TTCCGGGTGCAAATAGAACCCCTTTAGATTGTAAATACTGGGTTGCTTCCAAGGTAGTCGGCATATTTGCACCTTCTGCAACTGCAATGACACCATTTTCTACCAGCATTTTAGCATCTTCTAAATGCAGTTCATTTTGAGTCGCACAAGGAAGTGCTAAATCCACTTTCACGCTCCACACTCCGGTTCCTTGGTGATATTCTGAATTCGGACGGTATTTTTTATATTCGCTTAATCTTCCGCGTTTCACTTCTTTAATGTCTTTTAAAGCTGCAACGTCAATACCTTCCCCATCATATATCCATCCGGTAGAATCGCTGGCTGTTACTACTTTTGCTCCTAATTCCTGTGCTTTTTTTATCGCATAGGTGGCAACATTTCCAGATCCAGATACTGCTATGGTCTTTCCTGAAAGTTCTATTCCATTAATTTTTAATAATTCTTGTGTTAGATATAAAAGACCAAATCCAGTTGCCTCTGTTCTTGCAAGAGAACCCCCGTAGCTCAATCCTTTTCCTGTGAGAACCCCTTCATATACACCACGAATTCTCTTGTATTGTCCAAACATGTATCCGATTTCTCTTGCTCCGGTTCCGATATCTCCCGCTGGAACATCTGTATCCGCACCAATATATTTACATAATTCTGTCATAAAACTTTGGCAAAAGGACATCACTTCTCGATCCGATTTTCCTTTGGGATCAAAATCAGCTCCGCCTTTTCCACCACCAATTGGAAGCCCTGTTAAAGAATTTTTAAATACTTGTTCAAATCCAAGGAATTTGATGATTCCTAAGTTGACTGACGGATGAAGGCGCAAACCTCCTTTATAAGGGCCTATTGCGCTGTTGAATTGTACACGGTAGCCGGTATTCACCTGCACCTGTCCTTTATCATCTACCCAAGGAATACGAAACTTTAATTGTCGTTCCGGTTCTACCAGTCTTTCTAACAATGCTTCTTTTCTAAATTTTTCTTCCTCAGATTCTACTACTTTTCTTAAAGATTCCAGTACTTCTTTGACCGCTTGATGAAACTCCGGCTCTGCTGGATTTTTCTTTACTACCGATTCAATTACTTCATCTACATATGACATTTTCAATACCTCCGAAATAAAATTGAAAAGCAACCGGGCTGACAAACATGGTCCGGTTGCTTTGACTTCTTTGCCTTTTCATATTGTAAAATATTTTTTTCAAAATG
>JAVXIV010000380.1:0-257 GCA_036785645.1 Hungatella sp. | reverse complement strand
TATTCAACGCCAGATTCAAATATCTTCAAATCTTGTTCTCCATAAATATTGATTGCGACAGAATCTCCCCGTCTTTCTGAATGTGCCATTTTCCCAAGCACTCTTCCATCCGGGCTGGTAATTCCTTCAATGCCACAATAAGATCCATTGACATTCCACTCCTCATCCATGCAAATGTTCCCTTCTACATCTACATACTGAGTTGCTACTTGCCCATTTTCAAATAATTTACGAAGCCATTCTTCATTGGCAACAAA
>JAVXIV010000379.1:0-1483 GCA_036785645.1 Hungatella sp. | reverse complement strand
ACCTCTTCCGGAGCAGCTTCTGCTATCTGATTCTTAGCCAAATCCATAAACTCTGACGGTGCGGCATTCTTCATCTCCAGCTCTTTGATCGCAGCCGCCAGATTCGCCAAGGGCACAGCCGCCGAAGTCTCGGCAACCGAGGTCGCCGCTGTCAAGGTCTCGGTCGCTGCAGGTGCAGCCGTAGTCTCCATCACCGGTGCAGTGGTCGCTGCTGCGGTGCTCTCTTCCGTACCCTTGCCACATCCTGTCACAGCCAGCATCAACATACATGCCGTCATCCATATTCCTATTTTCTTTCTCTTCATTTTACAATTCTCCTTCTCATGTCAGCTTCATTTTTATGCGTTTTTTATAATAACATAGAACTTGAATTTTTGCAAAATAAATCTTTATCTGACTCCGGACTTTACTCCAGATCAAATAAATCACTTCTGGATATCGTAACCACATCCGAAGCGGAGGCGCTCACCGGATCCCCATAGTTGTTGAATCGGCTGGTCACGGTAATTCGGATCTGGAAATTCGGCTTCGTTCCAAGCAGCGCCCCGATATCCGGCAGGGTTACCTTATATACCCGGCTGCCTTGCAATGTCTCCGATGCAGATACCTCCTCACCGGTCGTCATACTGTAAGTCTTACATCCGGATAGTCGGTTCTCCTCCGGCTTTCCGGTATCATCCAGATATTCATATTGCACTTCCATGCGTTTCTCTTCACCTACCAGATTATCATCCGCCACTTTGTAATAAATATCCAGAGAAGAATCCAGTCCTTCTATCGTCTCTGCATCTCCGGTCGGACCATATTCATAAATCAGATATTGATGATCAACCTCCGCCGATCGGATATCGGAGTTTTCGATAATTGAGATCCGCGGCGCCGAAACTCCGGTATGATAGGCTGCCACTATGGTATTGATAAAGAGTTTAATCTCAAACTCTCGCTCTGCCTCCACCTCGGAATGACCAACACCGGTATACATGACATTGCGGTTGCTGTATATATAATAATTATTTCGTGCATCATTGGGAGACGCACTATAGGGAGTTTTCATGAGACCCGCTTTGTTTGTTACATCTCCCAGACAATACCAAACTACAAGATCACTTTTGCCATCCCGATCCGCATCGGTATTCAAATCCAGCTGGTAATATTGACTATGCGTCGAAGAAACCGGGAATCTCTCGGGTATCTGAAACGGATAGGTCGTAATCTGTCCGGGATTCACCTGAGTGACATACATCTGCTCATCCCCACCATAATAGCTTCCGTTCCCACCGATTGTCAAACCGGAATCGGCGGACAAATTCAGGTACTTTAAAAACTCCCCTTTCCGCTTATAATTATTTAAAACTTGATAAGTGTACCCCTGCACCTCCGGATAGGTCTGCTTTCGCTTGCTTCTCGCCACATAGGCTTTGTCCTTCTCTAGTATGTCGATCTTCTTCCACAAGCCGGCTTTGTCTGGATCCTTCGGATTGAG
>JAVXIV010000378.1:0-1501 GCA_036785645.1 Hungatella sp. | reverse complement strand
AGTACGGTTTATGACACCAACTGACAACCCTTGAAAGCGATTGCAATTGGAAAAGATATTACCGAAGAAAAGAATTTGGAGCTGCGTTATAACGAAGCACTGCGAAATAATGACAGCGTAATGGCCAATACGCTGGTTTCCTTCCAGATCAACTTGACCAAAGATCTGGTGGAAACCTGCATTGTACAAGATCCTCGTATGGACAACCTACAGCAGTTTACAAGTGTCACCGATTTATTTGCATCTATCTTACCTTCCGTTTCTGTGGATCGGGAAAAAGTAGCCGGTATTTTAAATCGAGATGTTATTTTGGAAGAATTTGCAAAAGGCAAAGGTGAATTTGAACTGGAATATTGCCGGGATCTCGGCGAGGGGGTCGACTGCTGGCTTCATGTCAGTATTCGTTTATTTAAACACCACAAGCTAGGGGATGCAATCGGATTTATTTATACCTATGACAGTCATCTTCAGAAGATGACTGCCTCGGTGATGAATGCGGTAGTAGAACGGTAGTTATTTGAGCTCTTTGGATGGGAGAATCCGAATGCCCAGATGATAGGTTTTGTGTTCTCCGATCTCCAGTGTCTGAATTCCGTGCTTGTGGGTGAAGATGTCATCTTCATCCGAACGGATGGCCGAGCCATTCCAAGGTTCTATACAGAGGAAAGGTGCCTGCTGTCCGTTCGGGGTCCAGAAAGCGACGGAAGAAAAATCAGGATAGGAGACCTCAATCCCCTGCCCGGTACCCGGATTCAAGATGCTTACTTTTCTGGAATCCAAATGATCAAAATACAGGGCATCCCGGTCGAATAAAGGATAGCTTAACGGTAAGGTATCGGATTGATCAAGAATTAATTCTCTGTGATTACAATCAAATTGTAAGGCTTCACAATCATAAATCAAGGCATGAAGAGTCTCTTTGTGTTCAAACTTCAACTGATAATCTTCAAAAGACTCCGAATCCTCAAGCGGGCAGCAAAAACCGGGATGTGCACCCAGTGCGTAGTAAATCTTGCGGCTGTCCTCATTATCCACCTGATAATCCATGGAAATACCCTGCTCGGTCAATGTGTAGGTGAGAGACAAACAAAAATCGTAGGGATACATCGTCTTGGTAAATGCAGAGGCACGAATCCAGAAGGTAGCTTTGGTTTCAGTAATATCTTTTGCGGCGAAATCACTTTCTTTGCAGAAACCGTGTTTGGGAAGATGATAGGAGCTGCCTTCGATGATGGTTTTGTCGTTGCGGCTGTTGCCAACTGCCGGAAACAGGAGTGGTGAACAACGAGCCCAGACATCCGGATCGCGCTGCCAGATGTATTCTTTGCCGGTGGTATCTTTCAGGGAAATCAGTTGTGCCCCCATGGTGTCGATGATGGCGGTCAATGTAGCGTTGTTTAATGTAATTAGCATAATGAAGTATCCTTTCTATTTTTGGTGGAATGGTAAGGTCCGCAGCTTTCACGATTAGCAATATAAAATGGCAGATTGAGCTTGATTG
>JAVXIV010000377.1:0-1532 GCA_036785645.1 Hungatella sp. | reverse complement strand
ACCTCTTCTCGCCGCACCCAGTACCATATCTGGCGTATATTTGACCCCATCAAATTCTACCGTCTCTCCCTTTTGAAGCCGACTCCATGCCTTCATGGGAATCTGCTGCTCCTTGGCACGGTCTACGTCAAAACGCCCGGTTCGGAGAATCGTAATCGCATAACCATAGCAGATCACATTATGATTTACCCGATATGCATCAATCACGTAAGGACCTATCGTCACCTGCTCTCTGGATTCGGTCAATTCAATAAATCGCAGCTCAAACGGAAGTTCCGGTGCAATCACACGCAGCGCGCTCACGACTCGTTCCAGTCCTTTGGGGCCGATTAAAATCAGGGGTTCGGTCCGTTCCGCATTGCCCATGGTCAAAAGAAGTCCCGGCAGACCGCTGATGTGGTCTGCATGATAATGGGTAAAACACATAATATCAATGGATTTCGGGCTCCAGCCTTTTTCTTTTAAAGCAATCTGGGTTCCTTCCCCACAGTCAATCAGCAAACTGCTGCCCTCGCATCGTGCCATCATCGATGTAAGCCAGCGATAAGGCAGCGGCATCATACCTCCGGTGCCTAACAAACATATATCCAACATAAGCTTCCTCATTTCTATTCATCCGTGAATACACAAGTACTCCTTGAAATGATAACAAAAACGAGACCAATAATCAAGCCTACAATAATTCTGTTTGCTCTTCTATCTCTACCGCTATCTGAAACTGCGCCGTGATCTCATCATAGCACTCCTCGCACAGATCAAAATGGTGAATCTCGCCATCCTTTTCCGAGAAAAAATCCCAGATATGATCCACTGAGATCATACCCTCCCTCCCAATACCGTCCTCTACGATTAACTTCTTTCCGCAGCTATTGCAAAGTACTGATTCCAATTGTCCCCCACTTTTGTATTTCCTCATCTTATCCTCACCTTTCCGTCCGAGTGCACCGCATGCTCTCCTATAAAAGAAACAAAGGGGCATCCTTGCCGGACACCCCTACATTATAAGCAATTTATGCCCTGTTTTTAAGTGGTAAATGTTTCATATTCCACGGAGCCACATGATGATTCCATCTTCCAACGGTTCCCTGTAATAGCCCTTGCGAACAGCTTCCTCACGAAAACCATAGGATTCATATAGGCGAATCGCCGCCAGATTGCCGGTTCGTACCTCCAGAGTTATCTCACTTACACCCTGTTCTTTGGCAAATGAAACCATCTGTTCCATCATTTGCTTTGCAAATCCCCGTCCGCGGCAGTCCGGATGAACTGCAATTCGTTCAATCTCGCCCTCCCCGGCAATGACACGCAAATCACAATATCCGCACAAAAGCCCTTCTTCCTCCACCACATAATAGACATCCAAGGGGCTGAGCAGTCCCTCCTCCAAAAGCTTTAAAGACCATGGGCACGAAAAGCAGCTGCGTTCCAGTTCCGCAACCCGCGCGATCTCTTGGGCACACATCCGTCGAATCATGTTTGCCCTGCTCCTTCTCGTTCTGCTCCTTCTCGTTCTGCTCCTTCTCGTTCTGCTC
>JAVXIV010000376.1:0-1538 GCA_036785645.1 Hungatella sp. | reverse complement strand
TGAAGTTTGGTCAGTTGATAAAACATTTGATAAATAATTGACAGACAGTTGTGCAGATCGTATAGATGGAGGCGGCGAAGATGCAGGAAGAAATCGTACATCGGGACGACCGAACAGAAGAACGCATTCTAGAGGCGGCACTTGACGTTATTGAAGAAAAGACGATTAGTGGGACGAGGATGCGTCTGATTGCGGACAGAGCCGAACTATTCCAGTCCAATATTCATTATTATTATAAGTCCAAACAGGATTTACTGCTGGCAGTCCAGAAGAGAGTATTGAAGAAATGTATTGATTTGCGTAAATCCGGTATCCATCCGCCGGGAGAGGATATTGATTCTCAACTCGACATCTTCATTGACCAGAAGAGGCTGTTTCTGGAAGGACTTAAGAAATATGATGCGGCTGAATTGGACTTTTGGGTTCAATCCAGGCATGATGAGAGTATGGCAACTGAATTTCGCAATTCTTTTCAAAATTGGCGCGATGAGATTGCAGAAGTTCTGGTGCGGCACGCTCCGGAGCTACCAAAACCCCGCATTGATTTGTGCGCAGCCTTGTTTGTATCGATTTTGGAGGGCGCGACGGTTCAGTATCAGGTGGATGCGGAAGCATTTGACTTGGATGAGTATTTTGAACTGGGAAAAACCATGATCAAAGCGCAGATTCACGCAATATCAACTTGATTTAAAGCGAAAGCTCTAAATAAATATTGACTTATCAAAGGAGAGGAATCATGAAAAAATTAACAGTACTGGCCTTAGTAGCCGCTCTGGCTGTAACCGGTTTGACGGCCTGTGGAGGCAGCAAAACAGCAGCTCCCGCAGCAACCACCGCAGCAGCAGAGACCAAAGCAGGAGAGACGAAAGCAGCAGAGACGAAAGCACCGGCAGCGGATGCCAAAGGACTGAAAGTAGCCGCAATCTTCGGTGGAGCCATCAACGACGGCAACTGGAACGAAACACAGTACAACGGTTTAAAGAATATTGAAGCAGCAGGCGCCGAGATCAACTATCTTGAGAACGTCAGCGATACCGATGCAGCAGAGGCAGCACGTACTTATGCATCAGAAGGTTTTGACTTGATTTATTTAACAACCAACTCTTATCAGGATTACTGCAGCCCGGTAGCCAAGGATTTCCCGGAGACCATGTTCGTGCAGATCAATGGTACCGAGATCACCGACAACTTTATCTCTGTACGTATTGCAGATGAGGAGCAGGGCTTTATGCAGGGTGTTGTAGCGGCATTGGTTTCTAAGAGCGGTAAGGTAGGCTTCATCGGTGGGCTGGAGATCAACCCCATCAAATTGGGCTCTTCCGGATTCCAGCAGGGTGTTGATTATGTCAACAAAACCTATGGCTTGAAAGTAGAAGCAGTCAGAATTAATACCGGAAGCTTTACCGATGTAAACCAAGCGAAAGAAACTGCAATTTCTATGATTGAAAGTGGTGTCGATGTGGTAGCACCTATGGCAAACGATGCCAGTGCGGGCATCATGGAAGCCGGCGAAGAGAAGACGGCTATGGCAGTTGGAT
>JAVXIV010000375.1:0-1633 GCA_036785645.1 Hungatella sp. | reverse complement strand
CGCTTCCCATACCCGAGACACGCGCTGCGCAGCAGCCGGAGCCGGTGAATGCAGAGGCGGAGCTTTTGGAATCATCGATGGAAGAAGAACAGATTTTTGAGATTCCGGGAGTTGAATTTGAGCTACCGGAGGACGAGGAAGAATATGAGGCTATCGGTTCGGAACATATGGAAGAAGGCGAAAAAGAAGACACGTACCAATAAGGTATGCGTCTTCTTTTTAGAAAGCTTGGAATAGAGGCTATGAGAGCTCATGGAGAGACATTGGCATGAAATGCTCGAGCCAAGTTGTTCAGAGCCTCGCTAGATAGGCTTGCAGCTTCCTTGTTGGCATCTGCAGCTTCTAATAGTTCCGTTCTGGCGATGGGGATAGAACGAGGGGCATCAATGGCGATCTTGATCTGATCGCTGCCAATCTCTGTAATTGTGATCTTGATGTTGTCTCCGATGGTAATGGATTGGTTTTTTTTACGTTGTAAGATCAGCAATGCTTTCCCCCCTCTCGTGCTGTGATTGGTTTTCGGAATGGATGCCGAAAGGTGTAAGCGGTGTTGTCTAGGACGACCTGTTTGGCGCGTCGGGTGACCGGATTGATGGCAATCGGACACATCAGGTTCATCGTGCTGTCTTCTAGTGGTTCGTGGATGACGCAGATTGCGTAAAAAGAAACGACAGAGTCCGTGGACAATTGAAGAAATTCCATATCGTCTTTGGAAAGCTGTGGGTCATAATCCGGCTTCATCCAAAATGGGTCGGTCAATACAAAAGCCAAGGACTCTTCTTGGAGACTCTGTAGGCATAAGAGGGAGCTGTCACCCTCCTCAAAGTGAATCAGAACATATTGCTTTTCTTTTTCAAAACCAAACAGACCATCCGGCAGATGCAGGATATCTTTCTCTTCGTAAGTAATGTCACCAAAATAGCGCGTATTTGTATTCATACCATATTCTCCTTTTATTTAAAGAAGCAAGGGCATTATGCACTTGCTTCGAATCGATCAACAGCACTTGGCGGAACATACATAGGACGTCCCATATATTTGATGACAACATCGGGCCACTGCGTGATGTTCATACTGACATCGCCCGGCGTATAGTGTACGTTTCCGTTGGCAACCCGCACGTCAAATTGTAATTTATCGGCTTGATAACGCATCTGGAAATTTGGCTCCTGATACTGAATCTCGGGCCCGACATTGGGAATAAAACCCAACTGAAAGTCTCCGATGGGAGCGGCGTTTCGTTGTGCTATGATCTGTCCTAGCACGTCGTCCCCGGGCTTCGCATCCAGCAATTGCCGTCCTTCCATAGCAAACTGGGCAGTTGCATCCAGACCGCTCTGCTTACCCTTCTGGGCAAAGTTGCGAATACTCGAAGCGAGAGTGGGAGATACGCTGTCTCTGGCAGAACGTGTATTGATAAACAGTTTAGCCGGATCGTTTTGAATCTCTAAACCACCCGGTATGCGCTTTTGCATAATCTCGGATCGCTTCGCCGTATATTCCATGCGGGCGGGAGTGACAGACAATTCAAATTTCATAGGGATGGACTGAATACTAAGTAATTGTTCCATAAAATTCCCTCCTTTATAAAATAGGGCAATCATCCATGAAGGATAATAATCTCATAAAATCC
>JAVXIV010000374.1:0-1633 GCA_036785645.1 Hungatella sp. | reverse complement strand
TGGTAGACTATAATAAAATTTATAGAGCCGGGAGGACAAGGATTCGTGTATTATATGGTATCGATACTGATTGGCTGTGTGATTGCAGGAATGATAGCGATCAATGGAAGGCTTTCTGCATTATATGGAATCTTGGGTGCTACAGTGGTAATCCATCTGGTTGGTTCTGTTTTTGCACTGGGTGTCATAAAGCTGCGTAAGCAAAAACTAAATTTGAATCCTACGGTACCTTTGTGGCTCCTTTCCGGCGGTATGATCGGTGTGTGCACGACGGTTTGTAATAATGCAGCATACGGAAAGATCAGTATGACTTCCATCGTGGCATTGGGTCTTTTTGGACAAACCTTGACTTCGCTTGCTATTGACCATTTTGGATTGTTTCATATGCCGAAATATAAATTTAATAAGGCACAATTCCTTGGTCTTACATTTGCAATCATAGGCATGGCGGTGATGCTGGATGATATGGGAGATGCGGTCTTGACAGCGATTGTACTCTCGCTGACAGCGGGGATGTCTGTGGTGCTGTCACGGACAGTAAATGCAGGGTTATCAAACCGGATCGGGGCATTACAGGGCTCTTTTATCAATCATTTGGTCGGGTTGCCGATCACAATTGTAATTTTGCTGCTGTTTGGGAGAGGCGAACCGATCTTTACCGGTTTTACAATTTCCTCACAGGTGTGGATCTATTTAGGCGGGGTGTTGGGTGTCATGGTTGTATTGCTCTTCTACATTTTACGGAGGTATTCTCATTGCCATCGGAATGCTGGGCAATATTTTGATAGCACATAAGTGTTCGGCACGCGTACAAATGTAAGCGGTAGACGCAAAATGCTTGACAAGAGATTGGGATTATAGTATTATTTCCGTTAAAATGTGTCATAAATGTAAGAAACAAGGGAGAAAAGGTTATGAAAAAGGTTGTGAAGTTCGGTGGCAGTTCTCTTGCCAGTGCAAAACAAGTGAAAAAAGTAGGCGATATCATTCGCTCTGATAAGTCCCGAAGATATGTAATTCCATCCGCACCCGGAAAGCGCAATGACAAAGATGAAAAGGTGACAGATCTGCTCTATCAGTGTTATGATGCGGCGGTATCGGGAGGGGCATATAAGAAGATTTTGGAAAAGATCAAGAGCCGCTATCAGGAAATCATTGAGGGGTTGGATCTAAAACTGAATTTAGATCATGAGTTCGATAAAATCGAAGAAAATTTTCTGGCGAAGGCCGGCAAAGACTATGCAGCTTCCCGCGGAGAATATTTAAATGGTATGGTGATGGCTGATTACCTGGGATTTCAGTTTGTGGATGCGGCTGATGTGATTTTTTTTGATGAACACGGAGTATTTGAAGCGGAAGCAACCAACAAGGAATTGGGAGAACATCTGGCTCATATTGAGAAAGCCGTGATTCCGGGATTTTATGGTTCCATGCCGGATGGGACGGTTAAGACTTTTTCCAGAGGGGGGTCTGATGTGACCGGTTCGATCGTAGCGAAGGCGATTCATGCAGATATGTATGAAAACTGGACAGATGTCTCGGGATGTCTGGTAGCGGATCCGCGGATCATCAAGGATCCGGAAGTGATCGATACGATCACCTATCGGGAACTGCGGGAATTGGCTTATATGGG
>JAVXIV010000373.1:232-1653 GCA_036785645.1 Hungatella sp. | reverse complement strand
ATGTTAAGGTGAGACAAAAGTACGCCTAAAGCATATCCCTTATTGATATCTTTTGAAATCATGTCTACCCATAGATTTCCGGAAGTCACTACATCCAGCCGGTCACCATATTTCTGCTTATAATAATTCACGATAGTTTCAGAGCCTTTTTGATTATAAACAGCAATTTTCAAAAAATCATCCTGCACTGTGGTGATATCATCCACTGCTTGAATGTGATATTTCATAATATCGCGTATGAGGCGAACGTAGGAATCGTTGCTGTTTTCAACATAGCTGATGTGTCGGGATGCCAATAGAAATTCTGATCCCGGTTGCATTTTCACATCTGCCAAAATCTCAGAAGCAAGAGCGGAATCAAAATGATTTTCAGAGATGAGTTCATCATGATAGACGCAAAGAGTCCCATTTTCCGCAATGTACGCAATATCTTCTTTGATGGGAGCGAATAAATGCTGCAGATTGGAAAGGGGACGTCCGCTGGCGGCAACAAAGAGAATCCCATTTTCCTTTAGCTTTATGATCGTATCAAAAATTTCCGGTTTCAATTCCATAGCACCATTTTGTAATAACGTGCCATCTAAATCACTTGCGATTAATTTTATCATTACTGAAAATCTCACTTTCCGAATAGGATTCTTCTGTTACAATTCCAACCATTTTTTTATAGTATCTTCCACGGAGTCAGTTGTGTCCGAAGCAATATTGCGCAGTGGCAAGACAGCATCTGACATGGCGTAACTGGTACCAGCCAGCTGCAACATCTCCATATCGTTATACTGATCACCAAAGGCAATGCACTCATCCGGATGAATCCCCAATTGGTTTAGAAGTTTTTGGAGGGTATATCCTTTATGGGTGCCTTTTGGTATGGTGTCAAGCCAACCATCTCCTGCAAGTGCAATGTTGACTTGGTCGGAGAATTTGGCACGAAAGGCGGGTTCCAAATAAGAAATGCCTGAGAAGTTGCAGGCAGATATTTTCAAATAAGGTTCTTTTATATCGAAAATATCGGGTACAGTAATCATCTTGTTTTTGACTACATTACGCATGTGGTTCTCATAAAAAGGAGAGGGATTGGAAATGTAGTGCGCATTTTTACAGGATAAGAGAAGTTCACATTCCGGATGCTCTTGTATCGTGGCAATGATTTCATGTCCGATGGGACGGTCAATATAACTTTCGCTAAAAAGCTGGTCATGAAAAATGCCTAGAGATCCATTTTCACAAATATAGGCAACGTCATCTTTTACAGGAGCAAAAAGATTTTGCATGTTATAGTATTGACGGCCACTTGCGGCAACGAATAAAATATTCTTTTCTTTTAACCTTTGAATCAAGGTGAAAATGGATGGATTGAGAGATTGGGCACCATCTCGCAATAAAGTGCCATCTAAATCACTTGCAATGAGTTTTATCAT
>JAVXIV010000373.1:0-222 GCA_036785645.1 Hungatella sp. | reverse complement strand
TGTACTCCTTCTATTTTTGAATCATCTGGATGCTTTTTCGTAAAGTATTTTCATCGATTGCTCCGGTGTGCCCTGTAATGAGGCGTCCCTCGCTGTCAAGAAATAAGGTGGTGGGGAAGGCACGAAGGTTGTAGGCGAGAGAAGCTTCTTGATGGATGTCAAAATAAACGGGAAAAGTGTACCCTTGCTCCGAGATGTACTGTGCACCAGTATCTACGGTTT
>JAVXIV010000372.1:0-1659 GCA_036785645.1 Hungatella sp. | reverse complement strand
GTCGGGCTCATCTCAAGCACACGGAAGGCGGCGATTTCAGACAGGCCGTCTACCGGGCAGTACGTCAGGGATTACGGCAGGCTCAATCCGTTCTGTTAGAGCCATACTATGAATTTCGTTTAGAATTGCCGGAGAGAATGATCGGTAAAGCGATGAGCGATATCGAAAGAATGAAGGGGGTCTTTGCTGCCCCTCAGATCGAAGGGGAGCTAGCCATTTTGACCGGCAGTGCACCGGTGGTTTGTATGGATGGTTATCAGAAAGAGGTAACCGCTTATTCGGGTGGGCGAGGCAGACTCTCCTGTGCCGTCCAAGGTTATAAACCCTGTCATAATGCATCGGAAGTGATGGACGAGGCGGCTTATGACGCAGATCGTGATTTGGACAATCTCTCTGATTCGGTATTCTGCGCACATGGAGCCGGGTTTGTGGTGGCATGGGACAAGGTCAAGGATTACATGCATTTGAAGAGCTGCTTGGAGATAAAATCCGGAAAAGTAGAGGAACGGGAAGCAGCAGAGAGTCCGTCTCGGATCAGCCAATGGATCAGCACAGAAGAGGTAGATGCTATTTTGGAGCGCACCTACTATGCCAATCGGCGCGGTAGGTCCGATTCTGCCAAGAAACGTTGGGGAATCCGGCAAAAAACGAGAGATTTTTCATGCACAGATTCCCCGGTGGTGAAAGCGGCTGTCAAACAAGAACCCGGAGAAGCATATTTATTGGTGGATGGTTATAATATTATCTTTGCCTGGGAGGAACTGCGGGAATTGGCCAAACTTCATATGGACAGTGCCAAAGGCAGGCTTTTAGACATCTTGTGCAACTATCAGGGAGCCAAGAAATGTTATCTGATGGTTGTATTTGATGCATACCGGGTAATTGGGCATACTACAGAATATATGGATTACCATAATATTCATGTGGTTTATACGAAAGAGGCGGAGACGGCGGATCAATATATTGAAAAATTTGCTCATGAACATGGACGAAAACATCAGGTAACCGTAGCGACTTCGGATGGATTGGAGCAGATTATCATCAGTGGGCAAGGCTGTCAGCTACTGTCTGCCAGAGAGCTGCAAGAAGAAATCGCTCTGGTGAACGAACAGATTCGTCAAGCGTGTGAGCAGAAACAGCCGGGAGGGAAACGCTATCTGCTGGATGCCGTTTCCGAGGAAACTCTGCAGCAGATGAAAGAGGATGCGCAGTTGCCTTGAATGTGGCTTGGCAGTTGCTGCACTTATTGTATCTTCTTTTCCAGCAGACTGATTCCCTGATACAACACCGCCGATAAAATACAAAGTATCACAATGCTCATCACAACCATATCCATCTTAAAGAGATGAGGGGACGTTCTGATATGGATGGGTATCGTGAACCCTCTCGTTGATATAAGTGTTTATTACAGTGCTTACAATCTAATTTGATATTGTAATATACTTATATAACTTGGGATTCAAATGTGCAATACTATTTCATCCCTGCCTGACGCATCAAATATTCTTCCACAGCTATTCTAGGAATTTTCTAGGGCTTTCCCAGTCGAAATCCTTTAATCTGTCCTGTCTGTAATAATTCATATACTCGATTTCTACCGATCTTTAAAATATTACATAGCTCCTCTACGGTTAAGATGTCTTCATATTGATTTAGCAT
>JAVXIV010000371.1:0-1676 GCA_036785645.1 Hungatella sp. | reverse complement strand
GGATGGACTGAATACTAAGTAATTGTTCCATAAAATTCCCTCCTTTATAAAATATGGCAATCATCAATGACGGATCATTATCTCATAAAATCCACAAATGATGAGGACAGTAAGCTATTGCCTACTTTTAGGATCATATTATAAGTGTATTGAGAATAGCTGAAATCTGTGATTGCTTTTGCAGGTTCCAAATATTCGACCGATTCAATCTGCTTATTGAGATTGAGAAGATCGTCTTCTGCACGTTCTGCTGTGGCTTCGAGAAAGTTGGTCTTGACTCCCATGTTGGCTTCTAAATCAGTTAAACCGGCATGGCAGGCGGTCAGGTTTTCTCGCATCTTACCAAATAGTTCCGCGTCAAATGCGGGACCTTTCTCCAGTTCGGTAGCCATCTCTCCCAGTAAAGCAAATACATTCGAGCTGATCTTGGGATCTCCGGGATTCCCGGTGCCGGTAGTGCCAAAACCAAAAGATTTGATTCCGGGCAGTGAGATGTTAAACGCACTGGAACCATTGAAATCATCCGACGATATAGCAATGCCGCCGTTGTTGGTCTGCATACCCAGACCGATATCTACGTAAAGCTTCTCCTCAGAAAGACGTGCTAACTCGTTCAAACCTTCTGCATTCGTATGCCCCGGCCATTCACCGGTCGATACATTGATTCCGCGATAGGTGATATTCCCGTGATCATCTTGTGAAAATGCGATATTCTTGCCATCTGCACCTGCGAATAAATATTTATCGCCGTAGGTGATGTTGGCAAATTGCAGAAGTGACTGCTGAGTCTGACGCAGAGCAGCCGCGTAGGTTTGTCTGGCAGAGGCATCACTGGTTCCGGAGATGGCTTTCAACGTCTCGTCATTGGCGGTAGAACCTACCATGGAAACAATCTGACGAAGCGACCCTTCCGCAGTATCCTGACGGCTCTGTGCATTCTTGACTGTATCAATATGATCTTCCATACTGAGGTATTTTCGATGCAAAGACGCAGCACGAAGCGCAGAGCTGGGGTCTTCATAAGATCTGGCATATTTCCTACCGGTATTCACACGCTCACGAGATGCATTGAGGGTATCCAAAGCAGTTCCCAAAGAGTTGTTATAAGTTCTCATCATAGAGTTCGTTGTTACACGCATAATTTAGTTACCTCCTTCCTATCTTCCTACAAGTCCCATACTGCTGATAATGGTACTTAAGGTCTCATCCAATGCGGTCATCAGACGAGACGCTGCATTGAGTGAGGTGTTAAACTGCATCATATTCATGACTTCTTCGTCTTGGTTTACCCCGGAGACGCTGTCTTTGGAATTGGCCAATTGCGTAGTTACCGTCAAATAATTCTTCAGTGAGGTAGTCGCTGATTTTTGATCAATCGCTTCAACATTGACCATGTTGGTGAAACACTCCTGAAAAGTGCCGTTAAAGGAAATCGTACCGGCCGGAGTTTTAAATTCCTGTTTTTTATCCATAGCGGAAATCATATTCCCGATATTGGAGTTTTCACCGGAAGGTGCGTCGGGGGTTCGGCTTGACAAAAGATGTACGGTTCCGTTGAGCCAACCGCTAGACAGGGTGATGTTGGCTGCTGTAATCTTCGCAGATCCATCCGTGGAGGCAAACAGGTTTCCACCCAGAAACGTACCGTCTGCCTGCTGTACCGGAGCATTCAGTTT
>JAVXIV010000370.1:0-1677 GCA_036785645.1 Hungatella sp. | reverse complement strand
GCCCCCCATTATGGATACCGTCATGTATGGCAATATCCCGGATGATGATGTAGCGGCGATTGTAGACTGCGTAGAGCGCGGTGTCAAGGAAGTGGTCGGTACTTTGATTGTTCAGTTTGGTTCCTTTGGCAAGGCACCGCTTGTGGAGTGTGTTACTTTGGATGAGATGGCGGAACGCTATAAGAAGATGAAATAAGCGGAGGAGATGCAATGAAAGTTCATATTGATACAAAAAATGTGAAATCTCATCTGGAGGCATCGGCTTGGAGCCAACATCTGGAACAAGCCATTGCTTTGGAGAAAGCCTTGTTGACGCAGCAAGATTCACAACAGGTGCTTGGCTGGCTTCATATGGAGACAGCGGCAATCCAGCTGGATGAAATAAAGAGTAAGGCAAAAGAGGTGCGTGAGCAGGCAGATGTATTGGTCATTGTAGGGGTTGGCGGTTCGAATCAGGCAGCGAGAGCGGTGATTGAAGCCTTGCCTGATCGGCAGGGTCCTGAGGTTGTTTATCTGGGCAACAGTCTGTCGGCCCCCTATATTCATCAGATGATGGAACGATTGGATGGGAAGAGCATTTATATCAATGTGATTGCAAAAAATTTCGAAACCTTGGAGCCGGGAAGTCATTTCCGGCTTCTCCGCCATTATATGGGTGCTCGCTACAATCAGGAAGAGATGAAAAAAAGGGTGATTTTAACCGGAACCACCGGTTCTCGATTAGAAGAGATTGCTAGGGAGCATGGTTATACCTTCCTCTCTTTTCCAAAAGCGATCGGAGGCAGATATTCTGCATTTTCTCCGGTGGGGCTATTCCCTATGGCAGCAGCAGGCATCGATATCGATGCACTTTTAGAAGGGGTTGCCCTGGCGGAAGCGATGTGCCAAGAACAGCCGGAGGACAACCCTGCCGTGCAGTATGCGACAGCCAGAAACCTGCTCTATCGGAATGGTTTTGATATCGAACTGCTGGTTTCTTTTGAACCGCAATTCTCTTTCTTTACAAAATGGTGGGTGCAATTATTTGGCGAAAGCGAAGGAAAAGATAAAAAAGGTATTTTTCCATCGGCGGCTATTTATTCAGAGGATTTGCATGCAATGGGACAATATATGCAGGAAGGCAGACGGAATCTGATTGAAACCTTTTTGATGGTGGAGAATCCAAAAGCCAGTGTACGAATCGAACCGGATCCCCAATTTGAAGATGGATTTGATTACCTCGATGGCATGGATTTTACCGAAATCAATCGCATCGCAGAAGCGGCCACGATAGAAGCTCATACAGCGGGCGGGGTGCCCTGCATCTGTTTTATGCTAGATGATATTACCGAAGAAACTTTTGGGAGTTTATATTATTTCTTCATGATGGCCTGCGCTATTTCTGCTCAGTTGATGGGTGTGAACCCCTTTGATCAAGAAGGGGTGGAGGCTTACAAGCAGAGTATGTTCCGGTCTTTGGGAAAAAATAATACAAATTAAGCAAAAAGGTATGATGATATTTCATACTGTTTTTTCCTCCTTATCTACAGTACAATGAGTACAGATAGAAAATAACAACTGTTTGAGGAGGTTAAAATATGGAGCAAGGTAAAAGTAAATCTCTTGTAGCCAAGATACCCAATCAGGTATGGATGCTGATCTCGGTGATCGCGGCATTTGTACTATGGATTGTAATTG
>JAVXIV010000369.1:0-1686 GCA_036785645.1 Hungatella sp. | reverse complement strand
GATCTAAGCCACCAAATCGGATGGCTTCTTTGGATACAAAGCTATGACTGGTTCCGTGGAAGCCATATCTGCGGATGCTGTATTTCTCATAATATTCATGAGGAATGGCATAGAGATAAGCTTTCTCCGGCATGGCCATACCAAATGCCGTATCAAATACTGCCACATTGGGAGTTCCCGGCATCGCTGCTTCACAGGCTTCAATGCCCATTAAGTTTGCCGGATTATGTAACGGTCCCAAATCAAAGCAATCTTTAATGACTTTTTTAACATCCTCATCCACCACAATGGAATCACTGTAGATGATACCGCCGTGCAGTACCCGATGACCGATTGCAGAGATCTCATCGGTACTTTTGATCACACCATGCGCAGGATCCTGTAATGCCTGTAATACCATCGCAATGGCAGTTTTATGGGTTGGCATCGGATTGGCAATCACTACTTTTTCTTGACCTTCCGGTTCGTGAGTCAGCTTTGAACCATCGATTCCAATTCTCTCGCAAAGACCTTTTGCCAATACTTCCTCATGCTCCATATCGATCAACTGATATTTTAAGGAAGAGCTTCCGCAATTGATTACTAAAATTTTCATGTAAGCCATTCTCCTTCTACTATTTTATGATTTCGCCGAATACTTCTCTGCCACAGCCGGCTGCGTTGGATTCATCGGTATCGATATGCATCGCCAATGCATAGGTTGGGCTTACACGAACTACGACATCCCCAAAGATCAGACTTCTATCTGCGGTATCAATCTTCACAGATACGATATCGTTATTGTTCACTCCTATCAGCTGTGCTTCTTCGGGTGTTGCGTGAATATGACGTTTTGCGGCAATGACACCTTCGGTGATCTCCACTTCGCCGCAAGGTCCGACGATTTTAATTGCACCGCTTCCTGCGATATCTCCTGATTCTCTGACAGGAGCTGCCACACCAATTGCACGGGCATCGGTCAAAGAGATCTCTACTTGAGTTGCTTTTCGAACCGGTCCTAAAATAGATACACCGGACATCTCTTTCTTACTTCCTATAATGGTAACTTTCTCTTCGGATGCAAACTGTCCCGGTTGAGATAAATCTTTTTTCCAGGTCAATTTATAACCTTTGCCAAATAATATTTCTAAATCTTCTTGAGTCACATGCACATGACGCGCAGATGTTTCAACCATAAATTTCATAATATGTTCTCTCCTATTCTTGAAACGAATCAATTAAACACCGAAATGGTGTCCCTTCCTTCTATTCTATTTGCTTTACCACTTTTTTTCAAGTGTTGAATCCAAATAACTTTGCATTTTTTACAAAACAATGGTATTTTCCCTCAAATATGATACACTATATCTCAATAACAACCTTAAAAGGCAAAAAATTACGAAAAGGATGGATTTATGGAGAAGTCAAAAAAGCAATCCGCAGTTGGTATTATTGCAGAATATAATCCCTTTCACAATGGGCATGCTTATCAGATTCAACGTGCCAAAGAATTGACCGGATCGGAGTACTGTATTGTTGTCATGAGCGGAGATTTTGTGCAGCGCGGAGCGCCTGCCATCTATGACAAATATCTGCGTACGGATATGGCTTTAAATTCCGGTGCCGATCTTTTTTTAGAGATGCCGGCTGTCTTTGCTTCGGGCAATGCAGAAGATTTTGCTTCTTGCGGGGTTGCGCTTCTGGATC
>JAVXIV010000368.1:0-1697 GCA_036785645.1 Hungatella sp. | reverse complement strand
AGATCCACTTGCTCCGATAAACCGTATGCCTTGCGGAACGCATTCATCTGATAGTTGCTCAGTCCCCATACCGATAAGTAAATCAGCAGCATCGGCACGACCGTAATCGTCAGAAATGCAATCGCCAAACGCGTTTTTATCTTCATACCGTGTACCTCTCCAAGTAAATGTTGTTTCTTCTAGCTAAGTATAGCATAGATCCACAGGCTCGTTTATAAAACAATTCTAAACTTTATAAAAAGCCGCATAAAACTGATTGCACAGTTTCACACGGCTTCATTTTCCTCTTTTGGTATCTCGGCTTTATTATCTTTCCATCTCTACCGATCCCGTACGGGCATAAAATGTGACTAAGTATAACCCGCACAAACCTACAACGGCGTAAACGATTCTGGATAACCAAGTCATGCTTCCAAATAAAAATGCAACTAAATTAAAATCAAAAAATCCAACCAGTCCCCAATTGATACTTCCGATGATCGCAATTGTGAGTGCTGTACAATCCATTACTTTATTTCCCATGGTCTACCTCCTTTTCTAGTCTTAGTATGGACACTGTTTTGGAAAAATATACAAGACCTTTTTAGGATTTCAGTGATAAATCAGCTCTTTTAGGCTCCTCTTGGGTACATAGTGAACCTGTGCTTCATCACGATAATACCTGACACTACCATCTTCCTGCACCGGTACCATGCGCACCGTCTCTTTGGGTTTCCCCAGTGCAAGCAGCAGCTCCATGGTATACTTCTCCGGATCAATTCCAAGGGACTGTGCCAGCCGGCTCCGCTGAATGTTGCCCAGCATACAGCCACCATAACCTTTCTCCACCGCACCCAGCAGGATCGTCTGCGCGGTGATCCCCGCATCGATCTGTTTGTTCTTCCCGAGTGACAGGTCACAGAGTATCAGAATATAGGCGCTCGGCCGTTCTCCCTCTTCCGGACCCGCCCAATCCGTCAGTGCCCCCGCCCATCCGATGGTCGGAAATATCTTGGCGCAGTCTTCTTCGGTCCGATAAATGGCAAATTTGAGTGCCTGTGAGTTAGCCGTCGAAGCCGTCATTCCGGCCAGACCCACCAATTCCATCAAATCCTCCATCGAGATCTTCTCCGCTTCATAAAAGCGGCGATAACTACGGCATCTTGCTACTAAGTCTTTTAACATCTCTATCTCTCCTCTTTGTGCTATCATCTGCATAGCTTCCATTTACTCTTATCCATATTTATTTTTCGACCCAAGCACCCGATGCATCTAAGAAATAGGCAATACCTTTATCCGTAAACCATTGGTTGGAAAGCATCGCACCGCCTTTTCCGAAATAATACCATTTCCCGGGATCCAAAAGCCATTCATCTTCCAGCATAGCACCCGATGGTTTCAGATAATACCAGCGATTGCCATCCTTTAGCCACCCGGTCACCATATAACCGTCTTTGTTGAAATAGTACCAAACATGCTTGATACTTGCCCACTGTGCCGCCGGCCATGTTCCATCGTAATACCGATACCACCAGCCGATGTCATTCTTTAACCATTTACCGGGAATCTCATAATCGGTATCCTCCTCGGAATCATCTTGCTTTGGCGCAGGATCCGGCTTGGGATCCGGCTTGGGATCCGGTGTTGGCTCCGGTGTTGGATCCGGTGTTGGCTCCGGTGTTGGATCCGGTGTTGGATCCGGTGTTGTGGTCTTCTCA
>JAVXIV010000367.1:0-1703 GCA_036785645.1 Hungatella sp. | reverse complement strand
GGATCTCTCGTGATCGTAACTGTATTTTTAGTAGGTATGATTTATTTTGGTGGACGGGGTGACTACGGACTTGGAAACCCATATTTGATGGAATTCTATCTTGTATCTGCCGCAATTACCGGGTTGGCTTTCTGGAGACATCGGGCCAATTTGGTGAGACTGGTGCATGGAAATGAGAATAAAATAGGAAGTAAAAAATAAAATGCGAGGTGACCGGTATGGCGAAAGTAGGAATAATCGGAGCAGGAAGCTGGGGAATTGCATTGTCGGTGCTGCTGCATCACAATGGACACGAAGTGACGGTATGGTCGGCACTGAGGGAGGAGATTACAGAGCTTAGCGCACATCATGAACATCGCACCCTTCCGGGAGTGAAGCTGCCGGATGCCATGATCTTTACCGCAGATCTAAAGGCGGCTATGGAAGATAAGGATTTGTTGGTTTTAGCAGTTCCGTCGGTGTATACCAGACAAACCGCACACAGTATGCAGCTTTATTGTCAAGAGGGGCAGATTGTAGTCAATGTGGCCAAGGGAATTGAAGAATCGACCCTGATGACCTTATCCGAGATCATAGAAGAAGAGTTACCGGGTGCCAATGTTGCCGTATTATCCGGACCGAGTCACGCAGAAGAGGTGAGTCGCGGTCTGCCTACAACCTGCGTCACCGGAGCAAAAAACCGTCAGACTGCAGAATATATTCAAACCATTTTTATGAGCCCGGTATTCCGCGTCTATACCAGTCCGGACATTTTGGGGATCGAATTGGGCGGCTCTTTAAAGAATGTGGTGGCATTGGCGGCCGGCATTGCCGATGGCCTTGGCTATGGAGACAATACCAAAGCTGCATTGATCACCAGAGGAATTACGGAGATTGCCAAATTGGGAACTCGGATGGGCGGAAAATTTGAGACCTTTTGCGGTCTATCCGGAATAGGTGATTTGATTGTAACTTGTGCCAGTACACACAGCCGCAATCGACGCGCCGGTATCTTAATCGGTCAAGGGGCTTCTATGGAAGAAGCTATGCAAGAAGTCAAGATGGTGGTAGAAGGTGTTTATTCTGCCAAGGCAGCTCTGGCACTTTCTAAAAAATACGGCATATCCATGCCGATTATCGAACAGGTCAATCAAGTACTGTTTGAGGGTAAACCGGCAGCCGAAGCCGTAAAAGACTTGATGATGCGCGATAAAACCATTGAGGCTGCCAATATTCCATGGGATCAGTGAAGCCGCAAAACAGATACGGCATCACTTGATAGCGATAAAGCTTTAAAGGAATAAACAGCTATCGTGTGAAATCAGTTGACAATCGAATCTGATGAATATATAATAAATGATAACTGTTTTTTGCAGATTGGCATAGGCCCCCGCAGGTCGTGCATAGTCGCAGCTTGAATAGTTACAAACGTTTTAAGAGGAGGAATATTATGAAGAAATTGATCAGTTTAGGTTTAGCGGTAGCGATGGCGGCATCTTTAACGGCATGCGGCGGTTCCGGTACCACATCAAAAGAAACAACCGCAGCAGGAGCAACTACTGCAGCAGGCACAGCCACGACCGGTGGCAGTGTTTTAAAGATCGGTGGAATCGGTCCTATGACCGGTGGAGCAGCCGTCTATGGAATTGCAGTGAAAAACGGTGCTGAATTAGCCGTCAAAGAAATCAACGCAGCAGGTGGAATCAATGGTACTCAGATCGAAT
>JAVXIV010000366.1:0-1703 GCA_036785645.1 Hungatella sp. | reverse complement strand
ACTGTAACGAAAATATTTTAATTTTGGAGGAAAAAATGACAATCACTAAGAATTTGAATGGCGCACAGTAAACGGCTTGTGGTACAATCAAAACATCACAAATTGTAACTATTCAGAGGGGAGTCTTATGAAATTTATATTTGCTTCTGATTCATTTAAAGGAACATTATCTTCAGAACAGATTATCTCACTGTTGACAGAATCGGCGGGGAGGATATTTCCGGACTGCGAATGTGTCGGAATTCCGGTTGCCGATGGTGGAGAGGGGACGATCGATGCCGTGATCTCGGTGCTGCATGGTAGCATCAGAACTGTGCCGGCACATGGTCCACTTATGGAAGCGACTGAGGGTTCTTATGGAGAATTCGAGCAGGATTCTGCGATTATTGAGATGGCAGCTATCTCGGGACTTCCCATGGTACCAAGAGAACGACGCAATCCGCTTCTGACGACCACTTATGGAACGGGAGAGCTGATTCGGGATGCCCTGGATCGCGGTTATCGAAAGATCGCGATTGCAATTGGCGGAAGCGCCACGAATGATGGCGGAATGGGGGCAATGCGTGCTCTGGGAATCCGTTTTTTGGATGCAGAGGGCAGAGAACTTGCCGGAACCGGTGCCGATTTAAAATACGTAGCGGATATTGATCTTCATGGAATCCACCCGGCGGTGCAGCAGACCCAATTTACGGTTATGTGCGATGTCAATAATCCGCTGACCGGATCAAATGGAGCCACCTACACTTTTGGAAAACAGAAGGGTGGGACACCGGATATATTGGAAGAACTGGAATGCGGTATGAAACACTATGCGGAGTTAATTCGTATTAAGACCGGAATCAACGTAGATCAGATTCCGGGTGGCGGTGCGGCAGGCGGCTTAGGTGCGGCATTTTGCGTATTCTTGAAAGCGGACATGAAGTCCGGAATTGAAACGGTTTTGGATCTGATCCACTTTGATGCGTTACTGGAAGGGGCGGATCTGGTCGTGACCGGAGAGGGAAGGATGGATTGGCAGTCGGCTTTTGGCAAGGTTCCCAGCGGAATTGGACTCCACAGCAAGAAGAAAGGTATTCCGGTGGCTGCGATTGTGGGCGGCATGGGAGATCAGGCAGATGTCATTTTTGATCATGGGGTTGACAGCATCATCACCACGATCAATGGTGCGATGGGCATAGAGGAAGCTTTGGAACGATCAGAAGAGTTGTATGCGGGAGCCGCAGACCGGATGTTTCGCATGATCAAGGTGGGAATGCAGATGAAAAGGTGCTAAGTTTTCAAAAAACAAGGGCAGACCAATGATCCATATACATTGAGTCTGCCCTTGCTTAAGGCAATCGTGCTTATTCAATCTTCCCGATCGTGGGGAAATAACGGAATAAGACTTTGGCAATAATTTTCTCACGTTTTACAAAGGTATTTTGCCAGAACCTAGAGTCTGCAGAATAGTTGCGGTTATCCCCCATCATGAAATAAGAACCTTCCGGAACTTCGTAATGCAGGGCCGGACTCGGATCCATCGGTTCCCGAATATAGGGTTCCTCTAATGGAGCTTCGGAATTATTTAAGTAGACCTGACCATCTCGGATATCAATGATATCGCCGGGCATTCCGATGATACGCTTGACATAATAGATACTTTCGTCATCGGGGAAACGGAAGATAATGATATCACCGCGCTTGGGATCCGTGAAGTGATAGGA
>JAVXIV010000365.1:0-1716 GCA_036785645.1 Hungatella sp. | reverse complement strand
GCTTATATGCCTCTTCGATAGCCTTGGATATCAGACTGCTCTTGATATAGCGGCCATTGATAAAATAATTTTCATAGTTGCGATTACCTCGGACAATGACCGGCTTTCCTATAAAACCACGTACCGACAAAAGCTCATGACTAACTTCCATGGGCAATAAATTGGCAGTAATCTCGCGCCCGAATATGGTGTAAATCATATCCTTTAAATTGTGATTACCGGATGTATGCAGCTTATTCTGATTATTTTGGATCAAACGGATCGAAACATCCGGATGGGAAAGTGCAATTTTCTCAACCAGTTCCTCAATATGAGCGCCTTCCGTCTGAGCTGTTTTCAAAAATTTCTTGCGAGCGGGTGTATGAAAGAATAAATTTCTCACCAAAAATGTCGTTCCCTCCGGTGCTCCGATTTCTTCCAGAGAACGTTCCTCGCCACCTTCAATCTGATAGCGGATTCCGGTCAGCTGATCATCGGTTTTTGTAATCAGTTCTACTTGTGCAATCGCAGCAATACTAGATAGGGCTTCCCCCCGGAACCCCAAAGAGGAAACCATAAACAGATCCTCTACCGATTTGATCTTACTGGTGGAATGAGGCAAAAAAGCGAGCGGTACTTCCTCTTTTGGGATGCCGCAGCCATTATCGGTTACCCGAATAAAAGAGATTCCACCCTCTTTGATTTCCACCGTGATCGCCGTTGCGCGAGCATCGATAGCATTTTCAAGCAATTCTTTTACCACCGAAGAGGGTCGCTCAATAACTTCCCCTGCCGCTATTTTGTTGATTGTATTTTGATCCAATACGGATATATGTGTCATCTATACCACCTTACCAACGATTCTTTAATTTGCTTTGTACCTGATTTAAAAAGCTAAGGGCTTCAAATGGAGTCATATTACTCAGCTCCAATGCTTCCAGTTCTTTGATAATATCATCGTTTTTTACCGTGTCAAAAATCGACATTTGAAGCATATCCACCTCATCCGGCTTGGGAATCGCTTTACGCGTGGTTGGTGACGCATTCTGATTGGCGATCTCCTTGGCACGAATTGTAATATCCGCACTGCTCAGTTCCTCTACCAATTCCTTCGCCCTTACGATCACTGATTCCGGTACCCCCGCTAGCTTAGCTACTTGAATTCCATAGCTTTTATCGGCTCCGCCTCTGATGATTTTACGCAGAAAGACGATATCATCCCCCTGCTCTTTGACTGCGATGCAGTAATTGTTTACACCACTCATTGCACCTTCTAGTTCGGTCAATTCATGATAATGTGTAGCAAATAGGGTTTTGGCTCCCAAAAGTTTACTGTTGCTGATGTGTTCCACGACAGCCCAGGCAATGCTCAGACCATCAAAAGTACTGGTTCCCCGTCCAATTTCATCTAAGATGATCAGACTATTTCTGGTGGCATTGCGTAAGATATTCGCAACCTCTGTCATCTCCACCATAAACGTACTCTGTCCGGAAGCCAGATCATCGGAAGCCCCTACACGGGTGAAGATCCGGTCACAGACTCCGATATCCGCTTCATCTGCCGGTACAAAGCTTCCGACTTGCGCCATCAAAACAATCAGGGCAGTCTGCCTCATATAGGTGGATTTTCCCGCCATATTAGGACCGGTTATGATGGAAATTCGATTCTTATGATCATCTAGGAAGGTATCATTTGCCACAAATAAATCTTCTCGCATCATCAGTTCCACCACCGGA
>JAVXIV010000364.1:0-1731 GCA_036785645.1 Hungatella sp. | reverse complement strand
AAAATGTACCTTCCACTAAATGGCGAAGAGGAATCCCATATCCACCAATTAATGAACCGATCACTGCAGATAGTACCATCGAAATACTGACAGGGAGCTTAAGGAGAAAGCATCCGGCTGCAAACACAAATACCATGACCAAAAAAATTATACATTCGATGCTCATATGTACCTCCTAAAATCTTATTTAAATGCGGCTCCTAATTTACCAACGACATCTGCCATGCTGTCAACTACATCCATAGGGATCCCGGCTTTTGCTGCCAGTCCTGACATAAGTCCGTCTTTATCGCCGTCTTTTACTACAATTGCATAATTTGCTTTTTCAAAACTTGGTGCTATGAATTTATCAGACAAATCACCACGCCTTGCTTCACCACCAACATGTACAGCAATAATCGTAAGTCCTTTTTCTGCTGCGGCATCAACTAATTCTTTTACTCGGGCAAGTTCTCCATTTGCATCGATTCCGGCTGCTCCAAGACCTTTAGAAGAACCGCCTACTGCAAGTACAAGTGTTTTGGCATCACCAATGTTTTCTGAAGTTGCCATACCTTGCTTATCACAAGTAATATTGTTTTTATCCAACATTGTTTTAACCATTTCAAAATCTGCGCTCTGTCCAACCGATGTAAGTAATACCGGCTGCTCTGCAATTGCTTCCTTAAGACCTTCCACTGCTGCCGCAGCTTCCGTTCCAGCCTGTTCCGCCACTGTTTCTGTCTTAGCAGGTGCCTGTGTCGTTGCACTTCCAGATTCTGAGCCACCTCCACATGCGGTGATTGACATTGCCATTGCTAACATTACGGCTCCTGTAACTAAATGCTTTTTCATAATTTAAATCCTCCTTGTATTAATTTATTTGTAACTAGATATTAACACACGTCAATACAAACTTCTATTTCTTCTCTTATTTATCTCTCGTCTTGTTGCATAAAAAAAGAGCCATTTTTTAGTGATTTTGTATAAAATCGCGATTTCAAATGGTTCTTTCTTAAATATAATTTTGTTATTTTCCATTAGATTAAGTGATAACTTTGTTTTGGTCTTCCTTTTTTGCCATAAGTATTTTTCACATCTACGGCTCCCGCTGAAGTCAGATGCTGCATATAGCGATAGGCTGTCTGAAATGCCAGACCCGTCTTTTGAGCGATTTCTTCTACGGTCAAATACTCCGCTTCATCGGTAAGTGCATCTCTAATAAGTTCCATCGTAGAAAGGCCAATTCCCTTCGTCGCAAAGATTTCCGCAGTCTTTTTTACCTCTGCCTTTTGGGTTTCTAACAGTCGGATATGTAGTTTGATCCGTGAAATGATATCCGGTGCTTTAATTGGTTTTGTCGCAAAATCGCTGGCTCCTGCTTCTAAAAAACGATCTGCGATCTCCTGATTCTCATCTATGGTAAATACGATAATGGGAATGCAGGAATTCAATTTTCGAAGCATCTCTACGCCCTGAACGCCGTTAATTCTGGGCATATGATAATCAATCAGAATCAAATCCGGCTTTTGCTGCTTATAAATATCCAAGGCCTCTGCCACGTCTCTTGCAATGATTCCCTCCCAACCTTGGCTCTCAATCACAGCTCTTAGCGCATACAATATCTCTTCATCATCATCAATGGATAGAATTCTAATCTGATTGTCTTTACTCTGATCTGCTTTCATCTATTTCTTCCCCCTTTAATTCCACCGGCAGCATAATTTCTATCTCTGTTCCGGCATTGATTTC
>JAVXIV010000363.1:0-1743 GCA_036785645.1 Hungatella sp. | reverse complement strand
TAGCGGGACGACCGGTGAGGACGATGATCCGATCCGCTACCGAGATGGCTTCGGACAAATCGTGTGTAATCAAAACCGCAGTTTTTCCGCTTTGCCGAATGATGGAACTGATATCGTCGCAGACTTCTAGCCGCGTTTGATAGTCTAGAGCAGAAAATGGCTCATCTAATAAGAGAAGATCCGGTTTTAGAGCCATCGTCCGGATCAGTGCAGCTCGTTGGCGCATACCACCCGACAATTCGGAAGGTTTGGCCTGTTCAAATTGAGAAAGACCATAGGTAGATAACATCTGATGCAGCTCTGCGGCTTCTTTTGTTCCCAAACGATGCTGGATCTCCAGGCCGAGGGAGACATTGGACAATATCGTTCTCCATTCAAACAGATGATCTCGTTGAAGCATATAGCCAATGGGAACCGTGCTTTCGGATTGTGGGATTCCATCGATTAAAATCTTGCCTTCTTCGGGGATGAGCAGACCGCACAGCAGAGACAATAGGGTGGATTTTCCACATCCGGAGGGACCTACGATTGCCATAAATTCTCCGCATCGAACATGAAAAGACAGGTTAGAAAGAGCCTTGGTTTCCCCCTCCATGGAGTGGTAGGAGTAACTGAGGTTTTGGACTTCCAGTTTTGATTGCATAGCATACTCCCGGATGATCGATTATACCGTATCATATGTGTGAGAAAAAAAAGCGTGTCACAAGAAATCACAGATCTTTGGTTGCATTTTTCGTGAGATAAGGTACAATATAGAGTAGGAACAGCTACTCGTGGGAATGTATAGCATAAGGGGTTTTTATGGAGAATAAAGTAGGACAAGCTGGTGAAGATCGGTTACGAAAAGAACAAATAATAGATCATATTCCGGGCGGTATTGCGATTTACCGGATTGGCAAAACTGTGGAAACACTTTATTTTAATGAGGGGGTGTGTGATCTTCACGGTAAGACGCGAGAAGAATATGCTCTGGGAATTCGAAAAAACCCCATAGCGGATGTCTTTGAAGAGGATCGGTCGCGGGTCTTGGCAGAAGCGTATTCTTTTATTTCCCGGGGTCTTCCAATTGACATCTCCTATCGCATTTATCATAAAACCATGCCGCCGCGTTGGGTTCATTTGACGGCACACCAAGTGCAGAAGGAGGAAAATGCTGCCATCTATGCTGCCATTTTGATGGATATTTCCAAAGAACACCATATGCTGGATGCACTGCTGCTGAGGGCGGAGCATGATGATTTGACGGGGCTTTATAACCGTGCGGGATTTAAACACATTCTCTATCAGTTTTTTGCGAAAAAAAATCAGACGGATGCATGCTTCGTCATGTTGGATATCGATAATTTCAAAACGATCAATGATGCTTACGGTCACACCAAGGGAGATGAAATCCTTTGTATGCTTGCAGCTGCGCTGGAGCAATATGGGGACAGCGATACCGTAGTGGGAAGACTTGGAGGAGATGAATTCGCAATATTTATGCCCAATATTGGGCATGGCGAGGATGCTATGCTGCGTTTACAGAACCTGTGTGATGCGACGAAGCTGGAGATTCATGTAGAAGAAGTTCATCTATCGGTAAGCTGTTCGCTGGGTGTCTGCATTGCACCGAAACATGGCAGCGATTTTGATACCCTCTATGATCATGCAGATCGAGCGCTATTTGCAACCAAACGTACCGACAAAGGGCATTTTAAATACTTTATTATTTTTATTTCATACTCTTACATTAATTTATACGAT
>JAVXIV010000362.1:0-1754 GCA_036785645.1 Hungatella sp. | reverse complement strand
GGTACATCTGGCGCTTTGGAATATACTCTAACACAATGGTGCCATCCGGCGGTGCTGCTTCATAGCGCTCATAGCTTTCCAGTGTCCGCTCAATGGCTCGCCTCTGCAAATTCAGCTCTCCCACCTTTTCATCAATGGCATCCCGATTCTCCTGCAAGAGCTGCTTCACCCGCCCCATATCCCATTTCTGCATCTGTAGTTTGATTTCCCTTAATGACATACCAAGAGCTTTCATATACTGAATCATATCCAGCTGGGCGCTTTGCCGAATATCATAATAACGATATCCGGTTTTTTCATCACGGGTTAACGGAGAAAACAGCTCTTCCTTATCATAAAGACGCAGTGTTTGCTCTGAAATACGATTCAATTTTGCCATCTGTCCAACCGTCAGCTTTTTTACATTTAAAGTTGTTGTATGGGTCATAATGATACAATCTCCTTTGCAATGATTCTTGAATTCTACTTCCCATAATACAAGAAGAACCCTATAGTTGCAATAGGGTTCTTCTTATTCTAATCGGATAAATTCTATGGTTCTGCCAATATTTTGAGAGCTTCCTGCACTTGATTATCTTCTTCCAGACTCACTACGGCTTTGGTTTTTAGCTCTTCCTTTAACTCCACCACCACATCCGGAGTCAACCCCACCTTGTGTAAATCAAAGCCACTGGGAGTATAGTAATGTGAGGTAGTCAGTTTAATGGCTGTGCCATCTCCCAAAGGAATCAGGTTTTGCACAATTCCTTTGCCAAAGGTCTGTGTACCCACCACCGTTCCCCAGTCATAATCTTGAATCGCTCCCGTAAATACTTCGGAAGCACTGGCAGAATGTCCATTGACCAGAACCACCAGGGGAAGCTTCAGCTCATGCCCATCTGCCTTGGGATAGCCCGAAACTGCAATTCCATGGTCACTGCTTTGCTGCAGCTGTCCATTCTTGCAAAAATATTTCTCGCCTTCGCCGGCCTTATCACCCGTATAAAGGAGCAAACCCTCCATCTTATCTTCCGGAAGAATATAGGCCAGCATCTCTACTACGCTGTCCACGACACCGCCCGGGTTGCCGCGTAAATCAATAATCAGTTTCTTCATACCCTGATTTTCCAGATCGTCCACCGCGCTGCAAAACTGCGACGGAGTGATCATATCAAACTGCAGGACATAGATATAGCCAACTTGATCTTCTAGCATCTGATGTTCTACCGTGGGCACTTCTACCTTACGGCGTTCTACATTTAATTCCACTTCATCGTTATTCTCACCACGCAGTACCTTGATCTTCACAAAGCTTCCATCTTCCCCGCGGATGTGATCACTGATTACCAACTGCATATCCATCCCGACTATGGAAGTACCTCCTACTTCATAGAGAATATCTCCCGGAAGCATACCCGCCTCATAGGCAGGTGCCCCTTTAAATACCTTTGAGATCGTCATGACCCCGGTCGTTGAATTTTGAGATACCATAGCACCAATTCCGGAATAAGTCCCAGAGGTATCCTCTTGCATCGCCTGATAAGACTCTTCATTATAGTAAACGGAGTACGGATCATTGAGACCATACATAAGCCCCATATAGATTCCATCTTCTACTTGTTTGGTATCTTCATCAAACAGATAATATTGATGGATCATCTGTTGAATTTGTTTCATCTTGGCACTGATGCGGTCAACCTCCAGTCCGTCCTTGGATTGGTTTGAATTGACGGAACCCGAAGCACGCTGAGTCTGAATTTGATTATCAATCACAG
>JAVXIV010000361.1:0-1766 GCA_036785645.1 Hungatella sp. | reverse complement strand
AACATCATAGTCTCCTTCTCATCCTCTAGTAATTGATCTCAATTTCTCCATGAAATACTTCCACAGCAGGTCCTGTCATATACAAATGATTCGTTTCTGCATCCCAATCAATCAGCAACACTCCGCCGCGCAGGGATACTTCTACACGGTGATCGGTATAACCCATAAGGACGGACGCTGCAGCACTGGCAGAAGCTCCCGTTCCGCAGGCCAGAGTCTCACCGCTTCCCCGTTCCCATACCCGCATCCGGATATGAGTTCGATCCATCACCTGAACAAACTCGGTATTCACACGGTTTGGAAATCGTTCATGATGTTCAAACGCCGGACCGATGTGTTCCAAATCCAACGGTTCTACATCCTCTGTAAAATATACCGCATGAGGGCATCCCATGTCTACCCCTATAAATTCATAATTTTTCCCATCTACCGCAATGGCTTCCGGAAGCTTCGAAGTAAAAATCGGGATTCCCATATCTACTTGTGCCGCCTTCACCCGACCATTCTCCATCATCAGACGCAGCTGCTTGATTCCACCCAAAGTTTCCACGGAAATACATTCCTTTTGGATCAGGTTGTGGTCATACACATATTTCCCCACACAGCGAATCGCATTGCCGCACATCTCCCCCTCAGAGCCATCCGCATTGAACATACGCATCCTGCAATCGGCCACTTGTGAAGGGCAGATTAAAACCAGTCCGTCCGAACCAATTCCAAAATGGCGGTCACTCACCTTTCTGGATACTTCGCTTGGATTTGCCACCATCTCATCTAAACAGTTGACATACACATAATCATTGCCTGCGCCTTGCATTTTTGTAAATTTCATCTTCTACTGCCTTTCTTAGATATGAATCAAACTCAGTACCATCCTAGCAGTCTCAGTCATATTATTTCCACTGTCCATGCTGCATTTTTGGAGGTAACGATAAGCCTCTGTCTCGGTCATATGGTTGCGTTCCATGAGAATCTCTTTGGCATGATTGATAAACTGCAGTTCTTCTTCATTGCGCACTTTCGGCTGCAGTCTCTGTTTTTTCTTATTTCGCGTCTGTGTCTGTATCAGCAGCTCCAAGGTTCCAAGAAGCTCATGCACTTTTAATGGAGTCGGAAGGCATAGGATATCATCCGGCATATCGCCGGAGAAACGATTGGGGGATGCCACTAAGAGCATCTCGAATCCCTTGGGAAGGCACTCGCGAATCCCATGAAACAGCATGTCTTCAAATCGGTATCCACTCACCATCACACCACCGCTTAAGCCCTCCATACAGCTAATTGCCTGCGATCCCGAGGTGCAGACTGCAACTACGGAAAATCCATTTCTCATTAAAATATTCTTGATATTTCTTGCATCTTCCGGTTTGGAAAAAGCAACAATCACATTGGTCACATATCTCACCTCCGGGTAGTCTTATCTATGCAGGGTCTGCTCATGGTCAGATCAGTACTTGTAGAGATATTCTCCAATCTCCCAATCTGTCACTTGCGCACGAAATGCTCCCCACTCTTCCTTTTTGGCTTCCAAGTATTTGGTATAAATATGTTCACCCAATACGTTTCGAAAAAACGTATCTTTTTCAAATTCTTCAATTGCTTCGCCTTGAGTCTCGGGCAGCTGTAGGATACCACGCTCTTTTAAGTCCTGTTCCGACATAGCAAAGATATTTTCATTGACTGCAGCCGGAGGGGTCATCTCGTTTCGGATACCATCCAGCCCCGCGGCCAGACATGCCGCCAATGCAAGATATGGATTGACCGCA
>JAVXIV010000360.1:0-1780 GCA_036785645.1 Hungatella sp. | reverse complement strand
AACCATTTTAAAGATATTACACTAACTAAATGACATTGCCCTCTGAACAGTTACAATATTATGATAGACTTGGGGGATAGTGTGAACGAGAAGATTACCTTAAAAGAGAAAGTTTATAATCAGATTTTTGAGGATATTATTGAGGGGAAATACCCACCAAATCATATTCTGACAGAAAATGGCTTAATAGAGAAATATAAGGTGAGCAAGTCACCGGTGCGGGAAGCTCTGATCGAACTGTGCAAAGACAATGTGTTGCACAGCCTACCTCGATTGGGGTATCAGGTAGTGCCAATTACGCTTCGTGAAGTTTTGGATATTTTGGAATTTCGGTTGGATCTGGAGATCTGTGCATTGCGAAGAAGCTTTCCCAAATTGACGCAGTCGGATCTTGAGATGTTACGTAAAGTGGCCGATATTCCGGAGAAAGAGATGGAGAAGAGCATATTGCCACATTGGCTGCGTAATCAGCAATTTCATCTGGCATTATGTAAATTGAGCCGTAATGAATATTCGTATAACATTTTGAAGGATACTTTAAAGCAAAGTTCTCGTTATGTATCTCAATACTTTAATCATGCATGGGAAAGCTCCGGTGAATCCAATGGATTTTACCATCTGGCAGTCACGGATGCCTTGGAACGACGGGATATTGATTTGGCTTGTCGAATGCTTGCAGAAGATATTATGGCAGTAAAAAAAGAGATTCAGGAGATGCATTTTCTTGCTTGATCGTGAAAATAAACAACACAGTTAGTCTACGGGATAATTCTTGCAGATTGGCTGTGTTGTTTGCTTTATAAAATAAAAAAGTCTTGACTGCGAACTAAAAATATTATAATATTGTAATATTAATACTGGTATTATTAGAGATAATATCTATACAATATGAGAGGGGAATTTGGACATGACAAAGAGAGAGAGAGTGATTGCAGCAATGAACGGTCAGGAGGTAGATGGGATACCTTCCGGCTTTTCTCTGCATTTTCCGACAGAGGAGGCATTTGGAGATGCTGCGGTAGAGTCCCATTTGAAGTTCTTCAAGGAAACGGATACGGACATTTTGAAAATCATGAATGAAAACTTGGTTCCGTATATGGGAGAGATTAAAACTGCAGCAGATTTTGGTATGATAAGAACCATATCTATGCAAGATCAATTTATGAAAGATCAAGTGGAACTGGTCAAAAAGATATTGGATCGCTGTGATCCGGAAGGCTTTACGATGGGTACGTTACATGGTATCACCGCATCTTCCATACATCCTCTTGAAAAGATGGGCTTTGGTTATGACGAGGTAAGAAAAATTCATGCCAATCTATTAAAGGAAGATCCCAAACCGGTACTGGAAGGGATGAAGCGAATTGCGGATGGGATGTGTCAGCTAGCACAAAAATACGTGGATCTTGGAGTAGATTCCGTTTACTATGCTGCATTAGGAGCAGAGACCAGATATCTTACCGATGAGCAGTTTGCGGAATGGATTGAGCCATTTGACAAGATGATTATGACTGCAATTAAAGAAGCAGGCGGATACTGCTTCCTACATATGTGCAAGGATCAATTGAATATGAAACGTTATCAGGATTATGGAAAATATGTAGATGTTGTAAATTGGGGTGTTTATGAAGTGCCATTTTCCATGGAGGAAGGACGAAATCTGTTCCCCGGAAAAACGATTATGGGCGGTCTTCCCAACCGGAGCGGTGTTTTGGTAGAAGGAAGCAACGAAGATGTGAAGAAAGCAGTAGAAGAAATGATTCATTCCTTTGGACGTACC
>JAVXIV010000359.1:0-1804 GCA_036785645.1 Hungatella sp. | reverse complement strand
CAATAGCGGTCGGAAAGTAAATTTGAAAATCTCCGAGCTGGTCTTAGCCTACTCTCTTTCGATACACTGCCGGATCTTGGGCATCTCACGCTTGGCATATTCGTAGCCGTCATGTAAGCAATCATTCATAGATTCGAACGTCAGCAGACCGGCACCTTTTGGCAGCTGTGGTTTTAGCAGCAGGAATTCACCCTGCGAGCGGCAATTTTTGAGATCCTTGCTCATGATGGAAAATGAATGAGATACGACTTCTGTGATGGAATGACTGCGGGGCATTTCGTACTTGCCGCCGATATCAATGGCGAGGATGCGCTTTTGCCCGGCGGCCATCAGTAGATTGACCGGAAGATTATGGGTAACACCTCCGTCCACCAGATCGTAGTTGCCGACGGCAGAGCTGGCCATCATGATATCACAAAGGCGGCCTTGGCGCTGCCAAACCACCTCTTCTTGCGGCGTGATGTCGGAAACGTTGGTGTAAGCAATGGTATTACCGCTGTTGAGATCTACAGTTGGAATGACCAGTGGAATAGAAATATCAGAAATTAAGATACCGTTTGTTAAAGCGCAGAGCAGCTTTAACAGGCGGTTTCCTTTTAGTAGTCCGGTTAGAGAAACCTCTCTTCCGATCAGAACTTGCGGAACAAATTTAAGCAAGCCGAGATAATTAGGGTCTAGCAGGAAGAGGCCGTGCCGAGATAGGTAATCAATGACATCACACATGTCCGTGATACTCATACCGGAGGCATATAAACCGGCTGCGATGCTGCCCGCACTGGTTCCTGCGATAGAATTAGGGAGCAGATTCGCTTCTTCCAATGCTTTTAAGATCCCTACGTGTGCGGCACCGCGTGTGCCGCCACCGGATAGAGCTAACCCATAACTCATAGTTGCACCTCGATTGCGCTGTTAAAATAGGATATGCAAGATATTTCAAAAAGGTGCGAAAAATCCTTCGGCTTCGAGGTAGAAGCGAGAAATTCTATAGAAAGGCAAGACTTTCCACGGCATTTTTGCTATAATGGAACACAGAAAGCGGATGATAAAAACGTGAAGAAGACTCTGAAATCTGAGGTGCGGTATGTTTGACTATATGAAAAACCTATGGCTGACCATTTCAATTAAGAAAAAACTTGGTTCGGTTGCGATTATGGCGATCTTGGTGATGGGATTGTCGGTGGCATTTATGATTCGCATGATGAATTTTTCTTTGGATAGCTTCAATATTATTTTAAAGGATAATTCCAAGTGCCATGACTTTCAGGAAGCGATGGAACTGGAGAAAAAGGCATTTGAAGTTTATGTAGGAGAGCGCACACCGGAGCATAAACAGCAGTATACCTTGGCTTGCGTCCGAACCGAACGCTGTATTCTCTCTCTGCCCTTTGATTATGAGAGAATTGGAGAAGAACGATATGCCAGGACATGGAATGTGCAGCGCGGCTATGAGGGGTACTGTGCGCTTCGGGATGAGGTTCTGACGATGGATACGCATGAGAGAGAGTTTGTTCCGAGTTTGTACCGGGTTTATACCACACAGTCCTATCTCCAGACATATGCCAGACGCTTGGTGCAGGTGACATTAAAAGAAGGCAGTGCCAGTTACCAAGAGAAGGTTCCGATTTTCTATCGGATGCCCTACGTGCTTCTGGGCGTTTCCATGCTGATGATGGCCGCAGTGCTCTGCATCACCAAGCTGCTGTCGGATACGTTGATCAATCCGCTGGTGAAGCTGGCACACAGCTCCAGAAAGATTGCCAAAAACGACTTTAGCGGAGAAGATTTATGCATTGCAAATCAAGAC
>JAVXIV010000358.1:0-1826 GCA_036785645.1 Hungatella sp. | reverse complement strand
CAAGCAAGCTTGACGCTGCTTTCCACAGCTATTTTTCCGCCCTCTGAATAGTTATTATTTCATTATAAACTATAATATCGTTTTTGAATATACGAAAACAACAATTTGATGGATTTGGTTTGAAATTTCGGCTTACAACATAAAATACGCGGCTTCCGTCTAAGACGGCTGCCGCGTATTTTATGTTGTAAATATGACTATTTTACGAGCAAAGATTTGCCTGTCATTTCTTTCGGTTGTTCCATCCCCAGCAATTCGATTAATGTTGGAGCAATATCAGCCAGACAGCCGCCTTCTCTTAAGCGATAAGCGGGATCTGCATTGACTAATAGGAAAGGCACCGGATTCGTGGTATGGGCCGTAAATGGCTCGCCTGTCTTATAATCAATCAACTGTTCCGCATTGCCGTGATCCGCACAGATAAACATCTCTCCATCCACTTCCTTGATGGCTTCTACCGCTCGTCCCACACAGGCATCTACCGTCTCGATCGCTTGGATTGCAGCCGCCTCGATCCCGGTATGACCCACCATGTCCGGATTGGCAAAATTAATGATAATGACATCATATTGATCGGATCTGATTGCAGCTACCAACTTATCACAAACTTCCGGTGCACTCATCTCCGGCTGAAGATCATAGGTGGAAACCTTGGGAGATTTGACCAGAATCCGATCCTCACCTTGATTCGGTGTCTCAATCCCGCCATTAAAGAAGAAGGTAACGTGTGCATATTTTTCTGTCTCTGCGATTCTGGCCTGTGTTTTACCATGAGCCGCCAAGAATTCACCAAAGGTATTCGTAATGGACTGTTTGCTAAATGCCACCAATTTATTGCTAATGGTAGGATCATAATCGGTAAAGCATACATAAGTCAGATTCAGGCGTTTCTCTCTGGTAAAGCCTGCAAATTCCTCATCACAGAATGCTCTGGTGATCTCTCTGGCACGATCCGGACGGAAATTGAAAAAGATAACCGAATCCTGATCCTGAATCAGTCCAACCGGCTTGCCATCTTCCACTACGACGATCGGCATGACGAATTCATCATTCTTATCTTCATCATAAGAGGCTTGGATTCCGTCCGTAGCAGAAGTTACCGACCGGCCCTCCCCCTTCGTCAGTGCATGATAAGCCAACTCCACGCGGTCCCAACGATTATCACGGTCCATGACATAATAACGTCCCATCACAGTTGCTACTTTACCTACACCAAGTTCTTTCATCTTGGTCTCTAGCTCCTCAACAAATCCTTTGCCGGATGCCGGAGGTGTATCGCGTCCGTCTAAAAAGCAATGTACATAGACTTTCTCCAACCCATGGCGTTTTGCCAATTCCAACAAAGCATAGATATGTGTATTATGACTGTGTACGCCGCCATCTGAAACTAAGCCGAACAAATGAAGTGCCGAGTTGTTTTTCTTGCAGTTTTCAATTGCCGCCAAAAAGGCAGGTACTTCAAAGAAATCGCCGTCCTGAATGGATTTGGTAATTCTGGTAAGTTCCTGATATACAATGCGGCCGGCACCCATATTTAGGTGTCCCACCTCGGAGTTGCCCATCTGTCCTTCCGGAAGACCAACGGCCAATCCACTTGCCTGCCCCTTCACAAAAGGGCATTGGCTCATCAGCTGATCCATCACCGGGGTCTTCCCCTCGCAGACTGCATTGGCCTCACAATTATCATTCAATCCATACCCATCAAGTATCATTAAAACTACCGGTTTCTTGCTCATGATCATTCTCCTTTATCTTCATTATCTTCTTTCATATCTCATTATGAATCGCAAGCTTTATTGTACATGATTTCGAACAGTCTTGCAACC
>JAVXIV010000357.1:0-1829 GCA_036785645.1 Hungatella sp. | reverse complement strand
CCACCGCCCGCGGCTCTTGGCATAATCGCGCACCGCAAAGCAATTGTAGAACTGCGGTCCCATATTCTTGAGTGCCTGCTCTCTTCCGGTCGTTTGCAGCTCCAGCCACATCTGGTAGACCGCGCACCAAGCAGATCCGCAGTATCCCGGCAAACCGGCGGCAGTCAAATCCCTAGCGTATTTCGTGTGATTGCCGCTTCCGGCATTGGCTCCCACCATCTCATCTAAATTCCGATCGTCATTCTTCTCTGTATAGCCGACTTGGCTTCCGGCCAGTGTCAGCAGCTTCTCTAATGTTTTCGTCATGCTTCCTCCTCTTCTTAAAAAGGCAGCCAAGAAGGACTGCCCCTGTGATGTTGCGATATCGCAATTACTATGTAAGCTGCTTATAAATCTGGTTAACCCCGGTTGCAGCCAGTCCGGACACAATACCGATTGCTACCGCATTGATGACATCTACAGCTGGGAAGTCTGGCATCGTATACATGCCCGCAATGCCCAGAATTGCCCCTGCTGCCCCGCAAATCACCGGGAGCCACTTATTGTCCACCGTCGTGGCCTTGACCGCCATAGCGACCAAATAACAAATCACTGTGATTCCTGCTACGCTCATAATTCCAAAGTCCATCATAAAATCCTCCTATTCATGTGCTTGCTGGTTGATATGTTTCTCTATCTTATTGATTGCTTCCGTAACGGGGCCATTGCATCCCTGTTCTTTTAGACCTTTTAAGCAGGCCAGAACACCATACGTCAAAAGACATTGCTCCTCTTTCACCTGTTTGATTTCTACATCCTGTTTATTTTGCTTTAGATACCATCGGTATACACCAAAAATAGCTGCAAAAATAACAGCCAGTGCGGTGATCACGCTGGCTGCCGTTATAATTGTGTTTGTGTCAATATACACGCTCCCCATTCCTTACCCTTCATAATATTTTATAGCGTGGCTTATCTTCTCCAAACCACCAATATCTCAACCAATCATCCACAACAATCCCGACCAATAGGAAAAACACCGGGAACAGGATGCCCAGCTTGTTACTCAAAAAAGCTCCGGCTCCTGCCAGTGCCCCTTGTATCAGATAAACATACTCTTTTTTCATTTTAAATCCTCAGGCTTTCTTTATTTGACTTTCTGACCGGTAATTGCTTCATATTCCTCTGCCGTAATCCACTTGCCTACCGCATTGTGCACCATCCATTGACTCCACAATCCGTCATCATAAAACCGCTTAACTTTATCAAATTTCTTACGCATCCTTTTACACTCCTTCCAAATCAATGTTGCTCATCATGGCCATATATTCCATCTTCGCTTCCAGAGCTGCATAATCTTCCCGCAAATCCGGCACCCGGAAAGCCGCCGTCATGACCGTCCCCACCACATCTCGCGTTTCATACACCGGCACGCCTAATTCATCGGCTCCCGTCTGGATCTGCTCTGTCTGAATCACGCGATGATCCTCCTTGGAAAGGGAACCGGCATACACGATACCGGAGCGCACTAGCAATGCTATTCCGGCGGCATCCGTTACTTTTATAGATTTGGATGCCTTGACTGCTGCCTCCACAGTATCAAAATTATATGTGCCCGGAAGAAAGATGATTCTTATCGTGTCCCCATCGAACATATTCCCGGAAGCAAGGTCACACACGATCCCATTTGCAAATTCAATTTTTTCCATTGTATTTCCTTTCTGCCTCTTACGGCATAAAAATAAGACCTTGTAGGTCTCGTTATTTGGTTACTTTATAAAATTTATTACTCAACTAAATAGTGATTTAGGTTGTTTTCGCACTATTAATTTACATAGGAGCAGTTTCTC
>JAVXIV010000356.1:0-1830 GCA_036785645.1 Hungatella sp. | reverse complement strand
GCACCAATATGGCGTCATGTTTGAATCTATGGTGGAATTGTTCAACGAAGGCAAACCGGTGGATTTGGTGACGCTTCAGAATCGTTTGAAGGAGAAGGATGTACCGCCCGAAGTCAGCAGTTTGGAATTCGTACGGGATATCATCACAACGGTGCCTACCTCTGCCAATGTGAAGTCCTATGCCAATATTGTACGTGAGAAAGCAGTATTAAGAAGACTGATTAAAGTAAATGAAGAGATTGCCAATACCTGTTATTTGGGCAAGGAGAAGCTGGAAGATATTTTGGCACATACGGAGAAGACGATCTTTGATCTGCTCCAGAGCCGCAATTCCGGTGAATTTGTACCGATTCGTCAGGTGGCATTGAATGTGTTAGAGACCATAGAAAAAGCATCAAAAACCAAGGAAACAGTTACGGGAATTCCCACCGGATTTCTGGATTTGGATTACAAGACTTCCGGTTTTCAGCCATCGGACTTCATCTTGATTGCGGCGCGTCCTTCTATGGGTAAAACGGCATTTGTGTTGAATGTAGTAGATCATGTAGCCGTCAAAAAGGGTTTGCCCTGCATGATCTTTAGTTTGGAGATGTCCAAGGAACAGCTTGTCAACCGTATGCTTTCCATGGAATCCAATGTCGATTCTCAGAAACTTCGAACCGGTACGCTCACCGATGCGGACTGGGATGCAGTTGTAGAAGGAGTCGGAGTCATCGGCAATTCCAAGCTGATTATTGATGATACCCCCGGTATTGGAATCACGGAGCTTCGTTCGAAATGCAGAAAGATGAAGCTGGAATATGGAATCAGCATGGTCATCATCGACTATTTGCAGTTGATGTCGGGGAGCAGCCGGAATGGTGATAACCGCCAGCAGGAGATCTCCGAGATCTCGCGTTCGCTAAAGGCATTGGCCAGAGAACTCAAAGCACCGGTGGTCACCCTATCACAGCTTAGCCGTGCCTGTGAAACCAGACAGGATCATCGTCCGATGCTCTCGGATCTTCGTGAGTCCGGCGCTATCGAGCAGGATGCCGATGTGGTGATGTTCCTGTACCGCGATGATTATTACAACAAGGATACCGAGGACAAGGACATGGCAGAAGTGATTATCGCCAAACAGCGAAACGGCCCAATCGGAACCATCAATCTGGTATGGATGCCGCAGTACACCAAGTTCGCCAATGCGGCCAGACAACCGATGAATTGACCCTCATTCCCCCAGAGCAGATACTCCAACTAAGGAGTCTGCGCTAGGGGGATTTTTTTCGTGTCAATATTTAATTCTAAAATAGTCGAGGTATTTTTTGAACTTATCTTGTGCAGAAAGGCAAGTATCGGTAAGAAAACCTTTTTCCGATTTCCAGTTTTGCAAACCGCGGTAGTAAAACATCTTTAATTCATCATCAATAATAAATGGCACAATGCCATTTCGCAGACATTCTTTAAATAAAATCAGTCGTCCCACGCGTCCATTTCCGTCTTGAAATGGGTGAATGGATTCAAATTGATCATGAAAATCAATAATTTCAGAAAATGTTTTTACCTTTGTTTTGTTGTATTCTTTCAGCAGTGTATGGATATTTTCTGAAACATCCTCTGGGGCGGTCGTTTCTTTCCCGCCCACTTCATTCGGAAGCCGTTTGTATGCTCCCACGGCAAACCAGTCCTTGCGAGAATCACTCGTGCCACTCTTTAATGTGGAATGCAAAAGTTTAATGAGCGTTTCATAAATATACCGCGTTTGGTCGTGAGAAAGCTTGCTTCCCTCCATGTGATTAGAGTTATAGGTCAGCTCAATTTGCACCTTATGATAAATACCGCCGGAGG
>JAVXIV010000355.1:0-1843 GCA_036785645.1 Hungatella sp. | reverse complement strand
GCTTTGCAATCGGCAACATCTCCAATTCCGCTACCGATGGTACATAGATGACATCCTCCGGCAATGGCGTTTCGTTCATCTTTTTTAATAATTCTTCACAATCATATCCGCTTATAACTCTTCCATAGACTGCAAATGCAGGATCATCGATTGCTTTTTGTTTCATTCCCATCCTCTTCTCCTTTTCAAGTGCAAAATTCTAATCTAAAATCCGGTCAATTTTCGATAACTGTCTTTCAGATTCCGGTAAAGTTCCTGATAGAGCTGATGATATGAGCGATAGAGCGCGGTACGTGTCAAAATGGGTGCCGTCTTTTGATCTGCCCGAACCAGCATATCACAGGCGGATTCTACACTTTCATAGATGCCACAGCCCACGCCTGCCAGAATCGCCACGCCTAAAGCGGGACCTTCGGTTTGACACACAGTCTCCACTTGACAATCGTAGAGATCCGCCAACATCTGCCTCCATATCGGACTCTTGCCTCCACCTCCGCAAGCCATCATCTCTTCTACCTGAATCCCCATCTCCCGCAAGATATCATTACAATCTGCCAGAGAATAGGAGACACCCTCCATCACTGCACGCAGTAGGTGTGCCTTGGTATGAATGGCAGAAAGCCCGAAAAATACTCCGCGGCAGTTCGGATCCAGATGCGGAGTCCGTTCCCCCATCAGATAGGGCAGATAGAGCAGCTTGTCACTTCCCGGTACAATCTCCTCGATATCCCGATTGATCAAATCATATACATCCATCCCTAATTCTTCTGCCTTCCGGACATAATCTTGGCAGAAATTATCTTTAAACCACTTTAGAGATAATCCGGCCGCCTGCGTCACACCCATCACATGCCAAGCTCCGGGCACTGCACAGCAGCAGGTATGAACCCGTCCCAGCGGATCAATCGTCAATTGACTGCTATGGGCAAATACAACACCGGATGTCCCAATGGTTGTAAATGCAGTTCCGTCCCGCACCACTCCGGTTCCTACTGCTGCCGCTGCATTGTCTCCGGCTCCGCCCACCACCTTTACCGTCGTGGGTAATCCGGTCTTCGCTGCAATCTCCGGCAAGATCTGTCCGGTCACTTCATAAGATTCATATACCTTCGCCAATAGTTTTGGATCAATCTCAAGTTTTTCCAGAACCTCCTGAGACCAACCACGTCTTGGTACATCCAGAAGCTGCATGCCACTGGCATCTGATACCTCGGTAGCAAATACTCCGGTTAAAATATAGCGAATATAGTCCTTGGGAAGAAGGATATGCCGACACCTCTGATAGTTGTCCGGTTCCTGCTTTCTCACCCACAGAATCTTGGCCGCTGTCCACCCGGTAAGCGGCGGATTTGCCGTAATCTCGATCCAACGCTCTCTGGGCATCAACGTAAGCATCTCTTCTACTTCTGCTCCGGTTCTCTGATCACACCAAATGATCGATGGGCGGATCACGCGACCGGCTTCATCCAACATCACCAGACCATGCATCTGCCCGGAGATCCCCAAGCCACAGATCTCATTGGGATCCACTCCGGATGTTTTTACAACCTCCGACAAGGTCGCAAGTACTGCATCCGCCCAGTCCTGCGGATTCTGCTCCGCCCAGCCATTGTGTGGCTGATCAAATGCATATTCCTGTGATGCAGATGCTATAATCTTGCCTTTTTCATCAAACATCACCGTCTTGGTTGCCGACGTTCCCACATCAATTCCAATTAATAATTTCAAGGTCTGCCTCCTTTACCACATTTTCTCTGTCTAGTTTCATTATACTGGTTTCAGAGTCAGACTGTGAGCAATAACTTATCTATCTAATAGCACTTTCTTGCCATATTTTTTTTCG
>JAVXIV010000354.1:0-1845 GCA_036785645.1 Hungatella sp. | reverse complement strand
ACTAAAGGGCAGTGTATGGGCTGAGAAGTTGTCAGCTTTTTGTGTCACTTAGAGAGATGATGGGAGGCTTCCATGTATTATTTTATCGTGAATCCCAATTCCAAAAGTGGAAGAGGACGTAAGATATGGAGAAAGCTTGAGCGGCAGATGATTCATTCGGGAGAACCTTACGAGGCTTATCTGACCGAGAAACCGGGAGATGCGAAGGAGATTGCGGCACGGCTTACCGATGGCTGCAAGGATCCGCACATCATTGTGGTGATGGGGGGAGACGGAACGGTCAATGAAGTATTGGATGGGCTCGCCTTTTGCGGGCCGATTACGTTAGGTTATATTCCTACCGGTTCCGGCAACGATTTGGCCAGAAGTTTGCGATTACCAAAACGTCCAAGCCGCTGTTTGAAGAAGATTTTGAATCCCAAGTATCATAAGCTGCTGGATTATGGGGTATTATCTTATGGCAATGAGGAGGTAGCACATCGGAGGTTTATGGTAAGTGCGGGAATTGGTTTTGATGCAGCCGTTTGCCATAATCTGCTTTATTCAAAATTAAAGTGTGTGTTAAACCGCATGCATCTAGGCAAGCTAAGCTATATCTTGATTGGTTTAAAACAACTCTGTTTGGCACATCCCTGCAAAGGCTATTTGCTTTTGGATGGTGTTCAGAAGGTGGAATTTAACCATATTTATTTTGTGTCGGCGCACATCCATCCCTATGAAGGTGGAGGATTTAAGTTTGCACCGGAAGCAGATCCTATGGATGGAAAATTGACACTCTGTGTCGTGCATAACTCTGCCAAGAGAAATCTGCTTCCCATTTTATGCAGTGCCTTGTTGGGAGGACATCATCGTTACCGCGGAGTACGAAGTTACCACTGTCAGGAGGCCGGGATCCATACCGAGCGGCCGATGCCGGTTCATGTAGACGGTGAGAGCTGTTTTTGTCAGAGCGATTTACAGATTCGCTGTATTGAGCGAAAGATTCGTATGATTGTGTAGCGATAGCAGCTAAGATTTCCATATAGAGGAGAGAGGATTTTGCATGAGAATAGGACAAGGCTATGATGTGCATCGCTTAGTAGAAGGAAGAAAATTGATCTTGGGTGGTGTGGAGATTCCCTATGAGAGAGGATTATTGGGGCATTCGGATGCGGATGTGCTGGTACATGCGGTGATGGATGCGTTACTGGGAGCGGCAGCTCTGGGCGATATCGGTCAGCATTTTCCGGATACGGAAGAGGCTTATCGTGGGATATCGAGCATCACCTTATTGGAAAAAGTAGGAAAACTGCTGGAAGAGAAAGGGTATGTCATTGAGAACATTGATGCAACCGTGATTGCACAGAGACCCAAGCTCTTGACTTATCGACCGCAGATGGCAGAGAATATAGCGGCTGCTTTGAAGCTTTCGGTGGATCGGGTCAGTGTGAAGGCAACCACCGAAGAGGGACTTGGCTTTACCGGAGAGGGAGAGGGAATTTCATCTCAGGCAATTACACTGTTGACGGCAGTGGAAGATTACTGTTATGATGAGAAGATATTACAACGAGACTGCGTGGACTGTCAGGGGTGCCGCAAGTCGAACGCGAACGAGTAGAAGGGGGAATAAGAGATGAAGATTTATAATACGTTAACAAGAAGAAAAGATGAGTTTGTACCATTGGAGCCGGGCAAGGTCAAGATGTATGTCTGTGGTCCGACTGTATACAACTTTATTCATATTGGCAATGCCAGACCGATGATCGTATTTGACACCGTTAGGCGCTATTTTGAATACAAGGGATATGACGTGAATTACGTATCTAACTTTACGGACATAGATGACAAGATTATCAAAAAAGCCAT
>JAVXIV010000353.1:0-1866 GCA_036785645.1 Hungatella sp. | reverse complement strand
CATCGTGGTCTGCCAGTACCAAGTAGTCCCCCTCTGCCATGGCAATGGCAGCATTGGTATTGTCCGAAATCCCCAGATTGCTTCCCAAAACCTCATAGCGAACTCTGGAATCTTTCTCCATATAGCGTTTTACAATTCCGGAAACATCGGCTCCCTTGGGACTGCCGTCCGCAATGCAAAGCTCCCAATTGGCATAAGTCTGTGCCAGAATCGAATCCAACATCTCTCTCAAATATTTCTCCGGAGTCTTGTATACCGGAATGACAATCGAAAACTTCGGCATATTGGGAAAAACATCTCTCCTCTGCCGCTCTAATTCTTCCTGCGTAGGTTTGGTCAGATCGTACCATTCCCCATAATCATAGTCATTGTCAAGACCCTGCAGCTTATGTTTGGATTTCATCACCAATGCTTTGAAACCATTCTTTTTCCAGAAATCGACCGCTACCTGCACAGTCTCCATATTCATCAGATCCCGGATCTTCTGAATCCTTTTATGTGCAACTCCGGAACGTTTGGCAATCAGATCCTCGTTGTAACGCACCTTGACGGTTCTTCCGTCACAGCGGATGATCAAATCATAATCTTTGCCTCTCTCATAAGGAAATTGAATATCAAAACCAAAATCCCGGTCATAAACTTTTCGGTAGTAAATCTGACTTACATCGTCCCGTCTGGTAGAAACATAACGAGATTCCATCCGATGATGTGCCCCGTCCTCTACCGAAAATTCAGGCTTGGAATCCGGTGTCTTTCCGATCACCCAGCCATTGAGCTGAATCGAATTTTCCCTGACTCTCACCACATCGATATTGTACTTCATGCTGTTTTTCCTTCCGGGTTCTAGCTACCCTTTAAAAATTGATTCGTTCCTCTTCAATCACCAGTGGACGTTTCATCACACGGGAATTGATCGAGAGAATATACTCGCCGACCAATCCGATGAAGAAGATCTGAATAGATCCCAGAAAGCACATCCCAATCAGAAGCGGCGCCATACCGGCTAAGAAACGATCCCAATACATCAGTTTCATAACCAGATAAACAATCGCCACAATCATGCTGATCGCCGAGCAGATGCTGCCAAAAATCGTGGCCAAACGCAGTCCCACTTTCGTATAGGAAGTGATGCTTAACATCGCCGCATCATATAATTTGTAAAAGTTATTGCTGGTTGTGCCTGCACGGCGCAGCGGCTGCTCATAAGGAATTTCTTTTCTGCGAAATCCCAGCTCCGCCACAATTCCGCGTAAAAACGGTGTCGGATCATCCAAATCACGCAGGACCTGAATGAACTTTGCATCATACAATCCAAAACCGGTAAACTGCTCAATCTGCTCCACATCTGATAATTTCTTGATGACTTTATAGTAACAGCCGCGCAGCCAGTACATCAGCTTGTTCTCTTTACTGGTTGTCTTGATACCAATGACGATCTTATATCCCGCTTCCCATTCTGCCACATACCGCGGAATCATCTCCACCGGATCCTGAAAATCAGCCGCCATCAGAATGGTACAATCCCCATGAGTCTGCAGCATCCCATAGTAAGGAGAATTAAACTGCCCAAAATTCTTGGCATTAAAAATCCCTTTGACAGCAGGATCTTCTGCACAAAGTCTGCGAATTCGCTCTCTGGTTTGATCCACTGAATCATTATCTATAAAAATCAATTCGTAGCAGTATTCAGGCAAATCCGCATGAAATGTTGCGCGAATTGCGTCTGTCAATGACTCTACATTGTCTTCTTCATTATAACATGGTACCACGATACTGATTGTCTTCATGTATAGGTCACTCCCAATCCATCTCCACCATAACCTTTAGCAGATCCTGTGGTTTTTCTTTCATTAAATACAAAGCAGC
>JAVXIV010000352.1:0-1868 GCA_036785645.1 Hungatella sp. | reverse complement strand
TATTTATTATTTTTTTCATCCTTTTCTCCTCTGCTCTTATACGCCTAGATAGGCTCTTTTTACCTCTGGGGAAGGCAACTAAATTCATTATAGCAAAGGATGTGGTCTATGAGAAGAGAAAACTAAAAAAACATCCACAAAATCAGACTTTCTTTTTTCTCAGATTGCAATTAAGACTGAATTGCAGAGCTGGTTCCCAGTCTGCTGCATCCCGCTTCTAAAAATTTCTTCATATCGTCTTTCGTTTTGATGCCACCGGATGCCTTGATCTTCACATTCGGACCAATATGTGCCTTGAACAACACAATATCTTCCAACACAGCTCCTGCAGTTCCAAACCCTGTAGAAGTTTTGATGTAATCAGCACCAGCCTCCGTCACACATTTACAAAGTGCGATTTTTTCTTCTGCTGATAAAAAGCAAGTTTCTACAATGACCTTGACGATCAAACTTCCTGCCAACTGTTTCATCTGTCTGATTTCATCGGTAATTTTTTCAAATTGACCACTCTTTGCATCTCCCAGATTGATGACCATATCAAGCTCTGCTGCACCATCTTTCATCGCTTGTAATGCCTCTGCCAGTTTCACCTCCGTAGTTTGGTAGCCCAACGGAAATCCGATTACGGTACAGATGGTAAGGTTTTCCGGATAAGCATCCTTCACTCGTTTCACAAAACAGGGCGGAATACAAACCGATGCGGTCCGATATTCTATCGCTTCCTCACAGAGTTTATGAATTTCAGGCCAAGTTGCATAGGGCTTCAACAAGGTATGGTCTACATATTTCAATATCTCTTGATCATTCATCTTTGTACCTTCTCTTTTCATTGTTTTAATAATTGCTCTACTTCTGCACGCGTAGGCATCGCAGCAGAAGTCCCCCTACGGGTCACCGACATTCCGGCAACCGCACTGGCAAACTTTGCCGCCTCCCAGATATCTTGTCCTTCTGCCAAAGCTGCCACAAATCCACCATTAAAAGCATCTCCTGCTCCGGTAGTATCCTGTACCTCAACTTTAAAAGGAGGGAACATTACATGTTTTTCCCGGGTAGCAACAAATACGCCTCTTCCGCCCAGTGTAATCACCACTTGCTTTACCCCTTTTTGGAAAAATTGTTTTGCTGCTGCTTCTGCCGCTGCTTCGCTGTCAATACAAATACCTGTCAGACTTTCCGCTTCTACTTCATTGGGTGTTATGATATCAACCATGCGGAGAAGTTCGTCCTCCAGTTCTTGCATCGGAGCCGGATTTAAAACCACTTTCACTCCCGCTTCATGCGCAATCAGAATTGCCTCTTTCAATGCATCCAGATTGATTTCCAGCTGTACGAGCAGATATTCACTTTCGCGAATGACCGCCGCATTTTTTTGTACTTCCTCACTTGTGATCGTCTCACAAGAACCCGGTATTACAACAATTTCATTTTGACTGGTATTTTCATCTACCATGATGAGTGCTGCACCCGTAGAAGTATCCTCGGAATAAAGAATATGGGAAATATCCATATCCAAACTCTTCATCATATCGATCGCAATCGTTCCAAATGGATCGCGGCCGATCTTTGTAATCATGACCACATTTCCGCCGACCTTTTTAGCCGCAACGCACTGATTAAATCCTTTTCCGCCTGCTCCAATTTGAAACAAACTGCCCTTGACGGTCTCTCCCGGTACCGGAAGATGGGGTGACCGGCTCATTAAATCTGCAGCAAAACTACCAAATACTGTAATTTGATTTTTCATGATCTTCTCCATTCTGTGCCTGCTTCACATCTGCCCGCCTTTGCCGCTGCATCAATTGCCTGATATCTCCTATTTATTCGCATTGGTGTAAAATGGTGTAGATGCCGGCTGACGAAGCAAT
>JAVXIV010000351.1:0-1917 GCA_036785645.1 Hungatella sp. | reverse complement strand
CCTTGATGGGCTGCGCTTCGAAAAGTGAAACCGGAAAAGAAGCCACTACCACAGCGGTACAAAACAGCACCGGTGAAGTTACATCCAATGCAGCAACGGATGCGGCAGCAACCGGAGATCCTGTGACCCTTCGCTTTTCATGGTGGGGAAGTGACAGCAGACATCAAGCTCTCTTGGCCGTTATTGAGGCTTATGAAAAAAAGAACCCCAATATCCGTGTAGAAGCAGAATATCAGGGGTATGATGGCTACTATGAGAAAATCATGACGACACTTTCCAGCAATACCGCTCCTGATATTATCCAGTTGAGCAAAGAATGGCTGCCTGATATTCAGGGTGCCAAACACTATTTGGCTGATTTATCTACGTTGCCGGTAGATTTAACTACCTTAAAAGATCGTCTGTTGGAAATCGCGGGAACTTATAAGGGAGAACCGAATATCTTCCCTTGTACCATAGGTGGTGCAGTGATCTATGTGAATACTGATTTCGCCAAGACTTATGGGATTGATCCAAGTAAAAGTTATACGTGGGACGAGATTAAGACGCTTGGAGCAAGTATTCATGAACAAGACCAAGATGCTTATTTGATGACAGCAGATGCAGATATCCTGAACCGTTTGTTTGTGCAGCCGTATCTGGTGCAGAAAACAGGCAAGCCGATCATCGATGAAGAGACCTATGCCATGAACTTTACAGAAGCAGATGCAACAGCAGCATTTCAAAATATTGTAGATTTATATGCAACGAATACCCTGGAGCCATTTGGCGATGCCGCAACTTTTGCAGGGCAGGCGGATCAAAATAATAAGTGGATCAATGGAAAGATAGGCATGATTGTCGATTATACCGGAAGTGCACCAAAATACATTGCTTCGATTGACAGCACCTTGGATGTCATGCCGCTGCCGGTTACGGCTGATGCAAAATCCAGCGGAGTTGCATATAGTGGTGATCGAGGTTATGCAATCAATGACAATTCTGCACATAAAGAAGAAGCCGCTAAATTCTTGGATTTCTTGATGAATGATCCGGAGTCAATTACCATCTGCAAAACCAGCATCGGATATTGTCCTACCAAACAGTCTGATGATATCTTGATAAAAGCAGGTGTTGTGAGCGAAATTCAAAAGAAGGGTGTTGAAATTTCCGAACCCAATTCTTATACCAATAATATGATTAGCGGAAATACAGAACTTGAAGTAATTCGAAAAGATTTGATTCAAGAAGTTGTTTACGGAGACATTACTCCGGAAGAGGCAGCCAAGGAATTGATGACACAGTATCAGGAGATATTGGATGAGTTAAAGAGTAAGTAGAATCCATAGGGGTGCTGTGATTTTGCAGCATCCCTTTTTTAGGTGTAGGGTCAATTTTCAATGGAAAGATAAAATATAGAAAATGGAGGAAATTTTGATGCGCTATACAATTGAGGAAGAAACACTTCAATGGGCCGGTAAGATATGGGAGAAACTCGAGAGAAAGTTTGAGGCAGAGTGTGAACGTTTGGGTTCCATGATGCCCTATGTTCCGATTAACGGACGCTATGAAGACATGGGAAAGAAGGAACTTGCCGCATGGACGAATGGCTTTTATAGTGGAATACAGTGGCAGATGTATCACGCAACCGGAAATGTTTGTTATAAAAATGCAGCGGTAGGAATCGAAGAACGCCTGGACGCTGCGCTAGCGGCCTATACAAAGCTAGATCATGATGTAGGATTTATGTGGCTGCATACGGCAGTAGCTGATTATCGGCTTACGACCAATGAAATTTCCCGTTCCAGAGGACTTCATGCAGCGGGGATTCTGGCAGGACGTTATAATCCCACCGGGCATTACATCAAAGCCTGGAACGGAGCACGAAGTGGTATCACCATCATAGATTGTTTGATGAATCTGCCGCTTTTATACTGG
>JAVXIV010000350.1:0-1927 GCA_036785645.1 Hungatella sp. | reverse complement strand
CAACTATGGTGGAACTGCGGAGAAGTCAGTACCGACATCTGATCGACACCTATCATCTGGAAGGACGTAAGTTTCTAGAGGTGGGATGCGGACGTGGAGAATTCTTGAAGGTTCTCACGGAATTTCCGGTAACAGCCTATGGTGTGGAGCACAAGACAGATCTGATCCGTATGGCACAGACAGAAGGTCTCACGGTATTTCCCGGTTTTACAGAGACCGCGGATACGGTGTTGGGAGAACATGGACCTTATGACGTATTTTTGTCGTTTAATTTTTTGGAACATCAACCGGATCCGGGGAAGATGCTGGACTGTATCTCCCATAATCTTGCGGAGGATGGTATGGGACTGATTACCGTACCTAGTCTGGAATATATTTTAAACTATGATGGCTATTACGAATTGATATGGGATCACATCGCCTACTACAGTTTTGAAACACTGCGTTATCTCTTGGAACTGCACGGCTTTTTGGTATTGGAAGAAGAGTTGGTGAATCGGGATACCTGTGCGGTCATTGTGCGGAAGAATCCTGATGTCGCAAAAAACGCGGTCAAGCCGCAATGGCAACCGGTGGATTTGTCCGGTTTGCAATCCGGAAAAGAGGTGCTTGTACGAGAGCTGCAGCATCTGGCGGAGGAACTTTTAGCGCAACACCGGAAACTGGCACTGTGGGGTGCCGGTCATCAGGGATTTACGCTGGCGGCTACGACTTGCATCGGAGAAGCAGCTCAGTATATCGTTGATTCGGCACCGTTTAAACAAGGGCGATTTGCACCGGCATCCCATCTTCCTATTGTGCCGCCCGAGTATTATGAGGATCATCCGGTGGATGTGATTTTGATTGTGGCACCCGGATATACGAGGGAGATTGCAGAGACGATCCGCAGCCGTTACGGCAGGAGGGTCAAGATTCTGATGCTTCGCAGTGATCATTTGGAAGACTGGAAGGAGACCGTATGAAAGCATTTGTTCTGATAGAACCGGGGAAAGTGGGTTGGTTTGATGCGCCGGAACCGGTCTTGACACCTTATGGCGCGATTCTGTGTCCGATGGCAGTAACTCCTTGTTCTTCCGATGTGCACACGGTCTTTGGCGGAGGTTCTAAGAAAGCTCCCAATCTGATTCTGGGGCATGAGTGTGTGGCCCGGGTCTTGAAAGTAGGAGAACTGGTGCATGATTTTGTGCCGGGTGAAATCGTGGCAGTACCGGCGATTACACCGAATTGGCGGGATCTTGGCATTCAGGAAGGCAATTACAAACACGCGAGTGCACCGTTTTCCGGTCACCAATTGGGCAGAAGCCAGCCGGGAGTTTTTGCGGAGCAGTTTCTCATTCCCGATGCGGATACCACGTTGGCGAAGATTCCGGATGGCGTCAGTATAGAACAGGCACTGATGTGTGTGGATGTGGTGACGACCGGTTTTACCGGTGCGGAATATGCCGATATCCGGATGGGAGACACCATCGCAGTGTTGGGGATTGGTCCGATCGGTCTCATGGCGATTGAAGGTGCAAGACATCTGGGAGCGGCTAGAATCATCGCCGTGGGAAGCCGCCCCATCTGTGTAGAGTTGGCGAGGGAGTTTGGTGCAACTGATGTCCTGGATTATCGGAAGGTGGATGTGACAAAACAGGTGATGCAAATGACCGAAGGTGTGGGCGCTGACGGCGTGATCATCTGCGGCGGAGGGGATGAAGTATTTGCACAGGCGGTGGATATGGTTCGCTATGGAATCGGCACGGTATCCAATGTCAATTACTACGGAGGCATAGGCAGTCTGGCGTTTCCCAAATTCTCAGGCGGGCGCGGGATGGCAGGCAAGACGATTCACACGGAACTGGCAAAAGGAGGCCGCGTGCGCATCGAACGGCTCTTAAAGATGGTGGCTTATGGACGGATTCATCCGGAGAAACTGGTGACGCAT
>JAVXIV010000349.1:0-1929 GCA_036785645.1 Hungatella sp. | reverse complement strand
GCATGGCTGTGATGAAATCCGAGGCAGTACAAGAAGCAGCAGCGGTGAGCTTCTTAAAATGGTTCACCGAAGAGGAAGGGAAGCTGGAGTTCTCTGCAGTGACCGGTTATCTTCCGGTGAAAAAGGCAGATGAACAGTTTGATATCATGGATGCTTATTTAAAAGGGAAGTCTGATTTTTCGGAGATTGCAAAAGAAGGAATCCGGGTTGGTATGCAGATGGTACGCGACTATCAACTCTATACACCGGCACCGACTCCGCAAGGCAGTGAGATTCGGCATATTCTGGAAATCTCTATGCCACAAAAGGCAAAAGAGGACCGAGAGAAAGTACTGGAACTGATTGCCCGGGGAAAAACACGTGAGGAAGCGGTAGAAATCATATCCGCAGGACAATTTGATCTGTGGTACGAAGCGGTTCATCAACAGTTATTGGAGATTATTGGAGAGTAATATGAAACAGAGAACCACATCACTGAGACGAAAATTGATCGTTCCACTGTTCTTCATCATGTTGATCCAAGCGGTATTCTTTTTTGGAGTGGTTATCTACGGTACGGTTTCTTGGAAACTCAAGAACAATACCGTAGATATTCTCAATGAAAATACAGAAAACAGCAAACTGTATTTAGAGAAAGATATGGTACAGCATTGGATTGGGGTATTGGATCATACCCAGAGTATTACCGATGCCATTGAGACGATACTTAGTGCGGAAAATTGTACGGCAGAAGAGATCAGGACGAATCCGGAACTCAATAAACAGATTGTCAATCAGATTGCGACACCAATTATTGATGTACTCCACAAGAGTTATGCAACCGGTATTTTTGTGGTGCTCGACGGTCCGTCCGCACCCAATTCATCGGATACAGAACGGGCGGGAATCTACCTGCGGGATTTGGACACCAGCAGCTATGCCAGCGATAATTCGGATATTTTGATGGAACGGGGGAGAGCTTCTATTGCCAGAGAACATAAGATTGCACTGGACAGTCAGTGGAAATTGGGATTTTCTTTAGACGAACAAGAGCGCGCTTCCCGCTATTTTTTTGCGCCCTATCATTTGGCACTGGCGAATCATGTGACGCAGGATACAGCCGGAGATTATGGATATTTGAGCTATCCATTTTCCTTGGCTCCTTTGGATGTGCGGGTGATGACGTATTCGATTCCGCTGGTTTTAAAAGATGGCAGTGTCATCGGTGTGATTGGTGTAGATATGACCGAGAATCAGGTAAAAAGTCTGATCAATTTTAAGGGAGTACATAATCGGGCAGAAAATCTCTGTGCGATTGGAATCTGGAACCCGGAGGAGGCTACGATTGAGACGGCAATCAGTGAGGGGGCATTGTTTTCCCGCAATTTCCCGGATGGGATTCTCACCTGTGAAAAGGTGAAGGATTATGATGTTTATCAGACGCAGGCGGCAGATGGCAGCAAATGGTATACCAGCGTGCAGGAACTGGATGTTTATGATAACAATACTCCCTTTGCACAAGAGCGGTGGGCGGTAGTCGGTATGGTTCAATATTCGGAATTTTTCTACTTTTACAGCGAGATTCGAGATATGATGGGTGTGGCACTTTTGGTTCCGCTCATCTTTAGTCTGATCAGTGTATTCTTTTTGGGTTCGATGATTATCAATCCGATCGGCAAATTGGTGGAGGAGGTAGGAAGCTACCGTGGAAATGGTAAAGTATCACTAAGTAGGACGAAGATCTTTGAGATTGACCGGTTGGCAGAATCCATCGAATCGCTGGGGGAAGAAACGGCCAAAGCAGCATCCAGAATCTCCGATATCCTGGACAATGTCAATATTTTGATGGGGGTATTTGAATACAAAAAGGATGCAGATCAGGTATTTTGCAGTCACTCGCTCTATGAACTTTTGGGATGGCCGTCGATTCAGGCAGAGTACGATTATGTG
>JAVXIV010000348.1:0-1942 GCA_036785645.1 Hungatella sp. | reverse complement strand
AGGATGAGGCACACCGCTTTGCAATCGAATATCATCGAACCTTGAGGAGCAAGGGGCAGGTAAAATCGATTCTGGATGATATCGCAGAGATTGGTCCAACCAGAAGAAAAGCTCTGATGCGCCGGTTTAAATCTCTGGAAGGTCTGAAAGAAGCCACCCTTGAGGAATTGATCGCTACGCCCGGGATGAACCGCCGATCGGCGGAGAGTGTCTACGGATTTTTCCATTAGAGAAAGAAGGGATGACAATCCGGGCAAGATATGGTAACATGAGAAAAAAGGTAGGATAAGGAGACAAGATTATGTATGGTGTAACCATAGAAGAATTGATTGAGAAGATGAATCTCAAGAATGTTACTCCGGAGATTGATGTGGAAAATGTGGTACTGACCCATCCGGATGTCAATCGCCCTGCACTTCAATTGGCCGGATTCTTTGACCATTTTGACAAGGACAGAGTTCAAATCATCGGTTATGTAGAACAGGCCTATATCAATCAGTTGGAGCCTGAGAGAAAGAAGGCGGTATATGACCGACTTTTGGCAGAGAAGATACCGTGTTTGGTGTACAGCCGAGGCCAGATGCCGGATTCCGATATGTTGGAAAGGTGCAATCATTATGCGGTACCTTGCATGGTTTCCGAGAAAACCACATCGGATCTGATGGCAGAGGTCATTCGCTGGTTGAAAGTAAAGTTGGCACCTTGTATCAGTATTCACGGAGTGTTGGTGGATGTATTTGGTGAAGGTGTTCTCATTATGGGAGAAAGTGGTATTGGGAAGAGTGAAGCTGCGTTGGAACTGATCAAGCGCGGACACCGTCTGGTGACGGATGATGTGGTGGAGATCCGCAAAGTCAGCGATGATACCTTAATTGGAAGTGCACCGGATATTACCAAACACTTTATCGAACTGCGCGGAATTGGGATTATCGATGTCAAGACCTTGTTTGGAGTCGAGAGTGTCAAGGATACGCAGGCGATCGATATGGTGATCAAGCTGGAAGACTGGAACCGAGACAAAGAGTACGATCGCTTGGGTCTGGAAGATGCTTATACCGAGTTTTTGGGCAATAAAGTAGTTTGCCACTCAATTCCGATTCGTCCGGGCAGAAATTTGGCGATTATCGTGGAGTCTGCGGCTGTTAATTACCGTCAGAAGAAGATGGGTTATAATGCGGCACAGGAATTATATAAACGGGTGCAGGCTAACTTAAACAAAAATAACGAGTAGTTCGAGGTGCTTATCATGCAGGAATTTCAATCTCAATTGGAGCGGATCTTAAGCTTAAGTTCCATCCGATTACAGGAGCCGATGAAGGCACATACCACTTTTCGGATTGGCGGTCCGGCAGATTATTACGTGAGCCCAAGAGACGAGAAGGAATTGATGGGAGTATGCAGCCTATGCAGGCATGCCGAAGTACCATATTCTCTGCTGGGGAATGGAAGCAATCTGCTTGTCAGTGACGAGGGGTATCGCGGTGTGATGATTACACTGGATGCCTGGGACGAGGTGCGGATTCAGGAAACTACGGTTACGGCCGGGGCGGGCATACTGCTTTCTAAGCTGGCGAAGAAGATTGCCGAAGCATCCTTGACCGGATTTGAATTTGCTGCCGGGATTCCGGGAAGCTTAGGCGGAGCTTTGGTGATGAATGCGGGAGCTTATGGTTCCGAGATGCGGGAGATTGTGACCGGAGCGAAAGTGATGACCCGGGAGGGTGAGATACGAGAACTCTCCGGTGCAGAATTGGAGCTTGGATATCGCACCAGTTGTATTCCTGCCAAGGACTATATAGTGTTGGAAGGAACTTTTGAGCTACAGCATGGAGAGGCAGAAGCCATTTACCGCAGGATGGAAGAATTATCGATGCAAAGAAAGAGCAAGCAGCCTTTGGAATATCCCAGTGCGGGCAGTACGTTTAAACGTCCCAGTGGCTAC
>JAVXIV010000347.1:0-1962 GCA_036785645.1 Hungatella sp. | reverse complement strand
ATAACACCTTGATTTTTCAGTGTCAATGAATTTTGAAAACTTTAAGCAACCCGTAATTTTTGTAAAATTTCTATAAACATCATGCAGCTTGTCACTGAATGGGTCGGAACTTGTTGTAGGCATGCCCCGGGGTCATGCCGCCGCGTGCGCCTGCCATCTCACTGACCGTTACTAATTGATAACCTCTTGCTACTAATTCCGGAATGATCACTTCCGCAGCATCGGCGGTTGTTCCGTAGATGTCATGCATGAGAATGATATCGCCATCCTGAACCTGCGTCAGCACGGTATTGATGGTTTTTTGCGCGTTCCGATGCTTCCAGTCCAGGGTATCGATCGACCACATAATTGCCGGCATTCCCATCGATCCCAAGGTAGATAGGGAAGCCGAATTATAATTGCCTCCGGTAGGACGCATCAGTCCCGGTGTCACCCCACAGATATTGGCGATTGTAGTATTGGCTTGCCCCACATTGGAACGAATCGCAACATCTCCCATATGTGTCAAATATTTGTGATCATACGTATGATTTCCAACCTCACTGCCCAGAGCTACCATCCGCCGCACAGTATCCGCAGTACCCGGTACGCGATTGCCTACCATGAAAAAGGTTGCCCTTGCACCATGAGCTTCTAAGCTATTGAGAATCCGATTCGTCACCTCGGAACTGGGACCATCATCAAAAGTCAAAGCCACCATGGGTCTGGTGGGATCTACCCCCTGTGCCGCGGGCTGCTCCGGAGGCACTTCTCCGCCTTTGTTCACCGTTGAGATCTTGATACCATCTACACGAAGCCCCTGTGCTTCTACTCCTGCGGTCTCCCCATTCTTGGCCCAGGCAGTCCAGTTTCCGGACTGTAATACGCTATAATAGATATCATAATTGGTTTCCAAATCACCGGTGAGCTTCACCCGGATTGCTTCTAGCGGAGCTTCCGTATCGGTTGCACCGTTATCAGCTCGATTCTCGGTCCAGTCCAGCCAGCCCTGTCCGCTTAAATTGGACTGGTAAGCCACCGTTCCGCTCATACCTTCCGGTTGACCGGTGAGGGAAATCCGCATAGCCGTCAGGTAACTGCCATTGGGCGCCTGACACAGGGTATTGTCTTCTTTCACTGCACTCCATCCATTGGCATAAAAAAAGCCCTCATAATAGGCTTTTAAACTCCCCCCCTCTGCATAGGAGGGAAATGATGACATTCCGGTACAAAGTCCCAGCACCAGTGCTGCGACTCCCAATTGTTTCATCAGCTTCTTCATACTTACTTTCATCTTACTTTCCTTTCTTATCGCCAAATACCTGATTATATAAAAGCAGATATTCTTGGTAGCAGGGAGATCCTTCCAGTTCCTTTAATGCTGCTGCAACTTCGCCGTAATACCAAGCATGTTTTGCTTTGTCCTTCTCGTTGAACTTCTGCCAGATCTGGTCTCCCATCACCAGATAGTCCTTTGCGGTGCTTCTCATGTTGCTCAGTTTATCACCCAGTGTCAAAATCTTGATATCTCGGTCTGCATCCTGTAAATGTTCAATCGTGGTGCCTTTCCGTTTCTGCCAACTTCCGGACTTGTCCTCACTCTCAGCTAATACCAGATCCGCTACCCGCTTGCCAAATAATCGCTCCAGTTCTTCCCATGTCACTCCCGCATCTTCCATGACATCATGAAGCAAAGCCGCTGCAATCATCTCTTCCTCGTCGGTCATCAGAGAGACAATCACGGCAGTTTCTACCGGATGTGTAATATACGGAATATTGGTAGTTCCTTTTCGCATCACGCCTTCGTGTGCTTTCGTCGCAAAAAGCAATGCTTCTTTTATCATATGGCAATCATCCTTTTACATCTGACCTTGTTTCATCATAACACAGTTCTGATCAATTTAGAAGTTATTCCGGTAAGAATCCCAACTTTATTTTATCGGCAGCAAGAGACCAAAATAGGATAAAAGAGAAATCCAAAAG
>JAVXIV010000346.1:0-1963 GCA_036785645.1 Hungatella sp. | reverse complement strand
ATTTCCACATGATGGGCACAGACCGATCCGCCATGTGGAAAAACCACAGAAATTTGTGAAGATCGTCATGAAGCTTCCGGTGACTTCGCATCGAAGTTTCACAAAGTCCGCTCCAGATAATAAATAAAGTACGTGAGTGCCAGCATATCGGCACTTCCGCCGGGACTGATATTTAGGGCGATGAATTCCGCGTCTAACTTTCGTATGGCAGCGAGATAGTCGCCCTCATAAAAGTCAGAGTGCAGCAGCAAATTTAATTGCTGCTGTATTTTTTTCATGGTCTCGTAATCGGAACGAGAGATGAGATTGGTGTCCTCAGAATTGGCAATAATATGAAGCAGAGTCAAGATACCGGCATCATTGACTGAGTAGCCGCGCTCTATGTAAGCTTCAAAAATCGGAAGTGCCAAAGCAAAGACTGTGGGATAACCCAGAGCCGCTTCCCCGCGGATGCCGCGGATTCCATAGGTGGCATAGAGCAGCTCCCCATGAGTTTTTGCAGTTTCCGGGGTGATTCCCAGAAAATCATCCGGTAGATGGCGGGTCATGGCAGCACAGGTATGCACCAATTCATCTCTGGAATATGGAATCCCATTTCCATAGAGGTAGCCCAGTGCACTGCAAAAAACCCCCAGAGAAAAGATCATGCCCTTGTGTGTATTGATGCCTTGCGTTGCTTCTAACATGACTTGTTCGGCTTCTATGCCGATCGGTCGGATGAGGCGGAAGACTTCTTCGCAGGAGCGTTCATGATTGCGGATGCCGCAGAGTGTGAATGCTTCAAAAAACCGGTTGAGGGAGACGGCGCTGCTTTGAAAGGTAAAGAAATCCATATCTCGGTGAGAACCGGAGTTGTTCCGATCCACCAGCCCGGGTTTGGGTGTGGCAGCCACTTCATAAAGCAAGGCTCTCATCGACAAGGCCGAGAGCTTGCTCGCATATTGCAGATCGAAATACTCTTGCATGATCGAGCATTCCTTCTCCAGTAATTCAGTTACGGTATGTGTGCGGGAACGGCTGCACAGAAAAGCCTCTTGGTTACAGAGCAGACACCTGCGCGGCGGCAGCTGAAAGGTTTCACGAGAGATCTTTAAACCATCGGTATCGATGACATCCAAGTCAAAGATCCGACCCAGAGAGATGCGTTCTTCTAGACGGCACAGAATCTCTTTGATCGCGGCAGCGTCGGCATCCACCACGAAAAAAGCTTCATGACCGGTGTTTTCACGGAGAATTTCTTCGGAGCGGATGGTAAAATGCCATGCCAAACACTGGGTACGTATCAGATGCAGACCCTCATCAAACGTGCGGATGGTCAGTGGAAATACCTTGGTAGGTCCTACGATGTTGAGCGTAAAAGAGATGAGTGGCAAGCGATAGGTTTGAAGCAGCCGCTGCTGTATCTTCTGGCGTCGTTCTCTGGCATTCAGCATTGCTTCCAAGTTCACATAGTCTCCGGTAACGATTCTTGTTAAATCCATATGCGCTCATCCCCCTAAAAAATCTTTTTGAAGCATTATGCTTTATCATAACATAAGAATTTAGGTTTTCATACTTTTTTTACTAGATATATTGATAACGATTCCGTTGATTTTTCAAATAGGACAGTGACAGTATGGTAGCACCGACCTCCGCAACCGGAACGGCCCACCAAACTCCGTCGATTCCAAGGAAGATCGGAAGCACAATCAGACTGATCATAATGAGACCAAGCGTGCGGACAAATGAAATAATCGCCGAGATCTTACCATTGCCAAATGCCGTAAAGACAGCAGATGCAAAAGTACTGATCCCTGAGAACAGGAAGGAGATCGCAAAGATATGGAAACCGTGTCTGGCCAGATCGTAGACTTCGGTTCCGGGTTTGGCAAATACCAGTACGATGAAGCCGCCCATGACTTCGGAGAACACAAATACGATGAGGGAAGCCAGAAGTACAAACGTGATCGAGGTTTTAAATACC
>JAVXIV010000345.1:0-1978 GCA_036785645.1 Hungatella sp. | reverse complement strand
AAAATAGCTGTGGAAAGCAGCGCCAAGCTTGCTTGTAAGCTGCTTTTTACAGCTATTTTCACATCGGAGGAATCTCCGATGATTCTTGTACGTTCGAAGAACGTGCAAGAATATGCCCCCTCTGAGTAGTTACGAATTTTGTAATATTGCTTTCATTTAATGTAAAATCGTAATAATTCAAGTCTTCCCGATAGGTCCAACCCACTTTTCGCCAAAATCGATTTCCCACTTCATTGCTTTGAAATGCAATCAAGCTGACCTTGTTGATCCCTTCCTCCTGAAGTGCCCGCATCGCAAAATGTGCCATCTGTTTGCCAATCCCCTGCTGCCGATATTCCTTCGCCACACAAACATGATAGAAGCATCCGCGTCTCCCATCGTGTCCACAGAGAATTGCACCAATCACATGTTCCTCCGCCACTGCCACCACGCTGGTTGTAGGATTGCGCCGCAGAAATTTCTCCACTCCTGCGCGGGAATCGTCCATGGTACGTATGCCAAATCCTTGGATTCCAGACCACAGTGCATAAACTTGATCATAATCTTCTATCTTCATAACCCGAATATTCATCCGCTCTCCTCTTGATCTACCCGATTCCCTAGGGGAATAATGGTATCTGCTTTAACCCGGTATTCTCCGGCAGTCCAAACATCAGATTCATGTTTTGCATCGCCTGACCGGCCGCACCTTTTACCAGATTATCCATGGCACCCATCATTACGACACGTTTGGTTCTGGGATCAATCTTAAAGTTTACATCCACAAAATTGCTGCCCTCTACCCAACGGGTCTGTGGGGTGACATCTTCCTCTAAAACTCTGACAAATGGCTCGTTTTGATAATGATGATCGTAGATTGCCTTGACTTCTTCATAGGTAACTTCGCGTGTCAGGCTTGCGTAAGCCGTGATCAAAATCCCCCGATTCATGGGAATCAGATGGGGTGTAAAACTGATCGTGACCGGTTTTCCGGCTGCGTAGGATAACTGTTCTTCAATCTCCGGGGTATGGCGGTGACCGGCCACTCCATAAGCCTTGCAGCTTTCATTGACTTCGCAATACAGATTATCGACTTTTGCTCCTCTGCCTGCACCGGATACTCCGGATTTTGCATCGATAATAATGGTATCCGGACAGATGATTCCTGCCTGCACAAGTGGGTAGATGGCCAAGGTCGAGCACGTAGGGTAACAACCCGGATTGGCTACCAGCCGTGCTTTCCTGATTGCCTCCCGATTGTGCTCCGGAAGTCCATATACCGCTTCTTCTATATATTGAGGGGTCGGGTGTTTGAGTTGGTACCAAGCTTCATAGGTTGCCACATCCTTGATACGAAAATCTGCACTTAAATCAATCACCTTTACCTTGGAGAGGATTGCTTCATTCATCAGGGAGGCACACAGTCCCTGCGGAGTTGCCGCAAAGATCACATCCACTAAATCTGCCAGTTCTTCGATATGATCATCCATGCAGACGTCATCCACAATCCGAAACATATTTTGATAGATGGATGCATATTTCTGATCAATATAGCTATGCGATCCATACCACAAGATCGCAACGTCCTCTCTCTGCAGCAACAATCTCGCCAATTCTCCGCCTGCATAGCCGGTGGATCCAATAATTCCAACTTTAATCATATTCTTACGCTCCTTGCTCTCATTGGCTTCCATATCCTATTGCATCATTATACATGGTGATTGCATAATATGCAATATATTTTTATAAAAATTCATTTTATACTTGCATTTACGAAAAAAATGGTGTATATTTATAAGTGTTCAGTAATTAACATGATGTAAATTCTTAGGAGGATCTATTCATATGAAAGAGAAAGTTATTTTAGCCTACTCAGGCGGACTTGACACCACGGCTATCATTCCATGGTTAAAGGAAAATTTTGATTACGAAGTTATCTGCTGCTGTATCGACTGCGGTCAGGGCAATGAGTTGGACGGTTTAGAAGAGCGTGCCAAGC
>JAVXIV010000344.1:0-1989 GCA_036785645.1 Hungatella sp. | reverse complement strand
ACAAGCAAGCTTGATGCTGCTTTCCACAGCTATTTTTCCGCCCTCTGAATAGTTAAAAAAAATAATAACTGATAGGAGAACCATATGAATATACTGTTTTTTTTAACACCGAAAAGTGAGGTGGCTTTTATTTATGATTATGAAACGTTAAGACAGACCTTGGAGAAGATGGAATATCATAAATATTCGGCGCTGCCCATGATCAATCGGCAAGGGAAATACATAGGAACCATTACAGAAGGTGATATGCTGTGGGGAATTAAAAACAAATATAATTTGAATCTGAAGGAGGCCGAGATGGTGAGCGTGACGTGTATTTCTCGCCGCTTGGATAATCAACCGGTATCTGCAGATGCTGCTATGGAAGATTTGATTGATAAGGCATTGAATCAGAACTTTGTACCGGTCGTGGATGATCAGAAGAATTTTATCGGGATCATCACGAGAAAGGACATTATCAAATATTTTTATAGCAAATTAGAGGAAAAACAAGGATGAATTTTCAGCACAAGGAGGTGCTTTACCGAATAGCTCTGCAGGCCTTGATTTTCTATGGGATGGAAAGTGAACATACGTTAGAGCTGCTGCATTGTTCGGAAAACAGTACCTTTTCTGTCTGCAATCAAAAGCTTCAGCAGACAGTCGCTATTTTGCGCATCAGCCGTCCGGGATATCACACGCAGGAGGAGCTAGAGGCAGAGATTTTCTGGTTAAATCAGATTATCAAGGATACCAAGGTGCGGGTAGCGAGGCCGATCGCAAACCGAGGGGGACAAGTTTTGACCGGAATTTTGTGGGAGGGGCAGATTTATGACTGTATGATGTCTGAATTTCTCGTGGGTGAGATGCCTCATCCGCAATCCGGGAAAAAAAGCATGGCAGAGTTTGAACAGGTAGGGGAGATTGCAGCAACACTGCATCGTCAAGCGATGGGGTGGGAGGAGGGGAAGACACTGAATCGCCCCATCTGGGATTATGAAACCTTGCTGGGGGAGAAGGCACTGTTTGGCAACTGGAGACAGTGTCCGGATTTAGATTTATACGAATTCGCTTTATTGGATCGAACCTGTGCCATGATTCGGGAACACCTTACCGCGTATGGCAAGGATGAACATAATTTTGGTTTGATTCACTCAGATCTTCGCGCAGCAAATCTCTTGATAGAAGGAGATCAGATGAAAGTTTTGGATTTTGATGACTGCGGATATGGCTGGCATCTTCAGGATCTGGCTGCCTCCATCAGTTTCTTGGAGGAAGATCCCTACGCGGTGGCATGGATGGAAGCGTGGATTGTCGGATACCAACGGATTCTGCCTTTTGGACAGCGAGAGCGGGATGAGATCGCTACCTTTGTGATGGCAAGGCGGATCCAGCTTCTCGCATGGATCACGAGTCATGAAGATTCTGATCCGGTTCATAACCTTTACGAAGGATTTGCCAAGGGTACGTGCCGCATGGCAGAAAAATACCTATTGTCCTTCGACCACTTGAAAACGACCGTCTCCGGAGGGAAAAATCGAACCTTGTGAGAGCGTATCTTTTAAAATGTTACGGATGAGAATACCGGTTTCTTCCAACGAAACGATGGCGTCTTCCGGAATAGAATGATCCATTACCGCAACCGAGTAGAGCTTCTCCGGATCAATGGTCTGACCCTTGGCATCGGTGATCTTATGAATGCGTGTGCCCGGTGCCGCGGTAGGATCATATTCCATACGCAGACCGGAAAAATAATAGAACCAACCGGTGCGCTGATTATCTACCGGGATGGAATATTCTAAGGTGCGCAGCAAATCAGCACCTGTCATGGTGACTTTCCACAGCTCACCGGTTTCATTTTGACGCAGATCCGGCAAAATACGATCTAAATCTACTTCGGTGATATCGCCTGCGTAGAGTTTGGCACCGATTCCTTTGCCATTAAAGAGTCCATCTTTGCCATTGTCCAAGAATAAAGCAATATCACAGCCACTGCTTTTCTTCATGCTA
>JAVXIV010000343.1:0-2052 GCA_036785645.1 Hungatella sp. | reverse complement strand
CATAATTCCTCCTTATTTTACGATCTTTGCATTGGGATAAATTCGATCCATTCTCTGATCCGGAAAATGTTCATCAAAAAAAGTACTTAGATAGCCACTTCGGTCTATTCCGTTGGCACGTTCCGAGTAACGTATCATAGCCATGCCGGAAATAACGATATTAATGCTCATAAATATGATGAGCAGATGACAGCTGAGCTTGCCCATTTTGGGCGAAAAGCTCTCAATCCAATTGGATAACACAGGATAGATGATCTTGAGCCATATCACCGCTGCAATTCCCCAAAAGAAACAGTAGAGAAGATTGATTCTGCCACCCAGATTGAAGGGAATTGCGCTGTAATCCCAAAATATAGTACCAAAGACCAACTCGGTAAATACGCTGCACATATATTCATAAACACCACCCAGTACCGTGCCGCTGATGAAGATATAGCGATCTCCTTTTTCCCGGTATTGGTAGAGCATAGCCGTCAAAAGTACAGCGCCAAGGCCCCACACAATGCTAAACGGACCATATACCACACTGCTGCGGCTCATCCAAACCCCCACGGTTGCATAGCAAAAGATCGTTTCTACAAGATCGCCCAGAAAAGCTCCGATAAAAAAGAGGGCTGTCAGTTTATAAAAGCAGCATCCTTCTGCAAAAATCAGAGATTTCGGTTCTTTGGGTTTTCTTGCATTCTTTATGAATTCTTCCAGAGTCAGATTGGGATATGCGCGTAGAATGCGCCGCTGAATTTTACGGGTTAAAGCATTTCCCAGAGAATCTGCCAGTTTCTGCCAATCTTCCGAAACATGCGCAATGCGGCCTAAATTGTGATGCATCTGTAAAATAGCAGTGGATACACTGATGGCATCCAAAACCAAGAGCAGCAAAACGATACTGATCAGCAGAATCCCAAGCCATAGCGGAATAAAGTGCACGAACCACAAGAACAGGGGATTGCTGTATTTTACAATCAGAATGGAGCACAGTCCCCAGATCACAGAATATTCCAGACAAATATAACCTTTTGCATGATATTTCTTATCCGAATAGTCCCACCATTTTTTATGGAAAATTCGTTCTAAAAAATGTCCGGTTGTATATTCCAGAAAAGAAGCAATCACCATGCCGCCCAAAAACAGAAAGAAGATATGTTCCTTCAGTTCGGGTAAGAAAACAGAAAAAGCGACAGCACCAAACCCATAAATCAAGCAAAAGGGTGCATTGAGAAAACCTTTCATAATCAGGCGTTTTCTCTTGATTGCAGCGAGACTGACCTCTGCACACCAACCCAGAAATGCATAGATCAAAAACAGCCATAACAGCTCATATCCGGTATATTCCATATCGCTTCCTCCGTAGCGGTCACTTCCGCTGATTCAAATCTTTCTGAATGACCTCTAAATAATGTACCAAAATATCCCGATGATGTCCAATTTGAAAGGACTTATCAATCTCATCATAAGTAAAACTTTTACGTCCTCCGCGCACCATACGCTGCCAGAAGGTATATAATTCCACAAAGGGTATATAATAAATCTCATCCTTAGCGGTGAAGGAAAGTATGATAAAAGCGATACCACCCTGTTCTTCAAATTCTTTCATAAACCGGATTTGATGTTCATGAACATTTTGAAGCGGGAAGGTTTTAACGGCACACTCCTTGGCATCAAAGCAGATAGGAATTCCCTGAACTGTACCAATATAGTCGACGGTACTCTTTTGATCAAAATAGGCAAGTGTAATATGTCTGGTCGATTTTTCGATTTCTATCGGAGTAATGGGGGTGGGAATTTTTTGAATTAATGCTAATTTTTTCTCACGATAAATCTCATTGCTGTGGTTTATCATCTCTTCTAAGGTCGAACCTCGAAGTCCTCTTGTTTTCCAAGTTCCCATATGCCAAGCCCTTTCTATTCCTTACCGGTTGATCCAAAGATTTTTTCAAAGCTATCAGGAAGCGGAGCCAAAAATGTTTTCCCGGAGAGATCCTTTAAGGGATCCGGAAGATTGGGAAAGACAATTCGGTACGAATGCAGCATCTGAGAAGTGATGTGATAGAG
>JAVXIV010000342.1:0-2070 GCA_036785645.1 Hungatella sp. | reverse complement strand
TCCCTATTTACAAAAAATTACAATTTTTTTATAAAACTTTGAATCCGTTTAGTCACCATACCACCCAGAATACCAATGAGTGTTCCTGCCACAACCCCCGCCACCAAAAGCGCCGGAAGATAGTAAAATACTCCGGCGGTTTGCACGACAAACGCGGCGATGATCATCTGCCCGATATTATGTCCGATTCCGCCTGCAATACTGACTCCAATGGAGCTGAACCAATTGCTTTTTTTGCATAGCATCATCAACAGCAGACTGACGATACTGCCTGACAAACTATAAATCATGCTAAATAAATTGCCAAAGGTAAAGCCGGTCAATACAATGCGAATCAGAGAAACTACGATGGTTCCTCTCACACCTACCGTATAGAGTGCTACCATCGTCACCAAATTAGCCAATCCCAGCTTCACTCCCGGAATTGGAATGGGGAGCGGAATCATCGCCTCTAAATAGCTCAATATAAAAGCCAAGGCAATCAGCATCCCATAGAGGGCTGTCTTACCCTGTTTTTTCTTCGAGATCATGAGTGGTACCGTTCCTTCCTATTCAAAAAATAATCGAAAAAGGAACAGGTACCTACCTGTTCACTTTTCAAAACTCATCATCATCGTGCTTCCTGTAATGCCTTTCGAACTGCTTCCATCGCTGCCGTGCTGGTAATGGTACATCCGGACACTGCATCCACCTGAAAACCCTGTGCTTCTACAAATCTGGCCGGAAGCTTGACCAGTGCTTCTCCACCCAGCTCTTCTGTCTCGTCATTGCCCTTTAGTTCCACAGAATCAATACCGGCCTCGGAGATGATCACGACTGCCGACACCTCGCCGCCGTATCCCTGTGCACTGCCGGTATAAGTCCCCGGTTGGTAGGATATGCTCTTGGCAGCGATACTGTCTATCATTTTGTAAAGTGGAGTAGAACCAAAGATCGTGGCTCCTGCCATCACTGCCATCACACCCAAACCCACAAATCCCTTTTGCTGTTGTGTCATGATTTTGTATACCTCCTAAATTACGATTTATCATTTTCTTCATTTATATTAACACAACTTGATCCTTCCATCAATTGCTTTCCGCAAAAATCTTATTCGTACCTTCTCCATTTGAAATTCGGAATCACATCGGACCATTTGTTGATTCCTATGATCTCCTTGGCAAATTCCGTCGCTTCCAGCGAATTCTTACTGTCAATCACACGGAAGGTTGCCCAAATCTTCTTGCGTTTCGTAGCCTTCACCACATTGGGGGAATCCATATCACATTCCCACAAACCAAAAGACAGGGAATCCTTCGCTTCGGAGACTGCATCAACCTGACGACTCATAATAAAGGCATCAATATAAGGATTACTATCCGCAATATAGTAGGCATATGCAAATGCCGCCGCCTGTAATTGGTTATTTACCCCCTTCGTCGCACTCTTAGAGGTGAAGCCTTGCTCCGATAAGATGACATGGCGCACGGTATTCGCAGAGGTTCGCAATTCCGGTTTCTGTAAATAATCCGTCAGAACACTTAAGTTTTTAAAGTTAATCACGTTGGAGCTGGGATCATTCCGAATCAAACCGGTCTGATCGTCATCCCAAAATTCCGGTTCCGTCAAGGGAATCGAATACGGATGATAGGCCAAGCCCCAATCCATCTGCCCACCTTTGATCACTTCTTGGTTAAAGAGATCCACAATATCTTTGGCACTGTAATTCAGTTTTGTTGTCGTCTTGTCATTCCAATTATAATCCGTAGAGAAATAGAGACGGTCATTCTTATTGATGCTTCGAATTGCTGTATAGAATACGCGGAATGCCTTCTCATATTCACGCACATATTCCCCTACCTCCATCTTGCCCATATAGTTCCAAACCTTGTTGTTATTGATTTCATTGCCAATAATCCAGTTGGAAATCTTGCCGTGAGAATTGCTTCCTCCGCCATAGCGCTCTGCTAAAAAGGTCGCAATCGCTTTAATCGTCTCATAGCCTTCTTTGGTCGATGCATTAAATCCATAATAAAAGGCCGAAGAGGACTTGGATGCATTGGGATGGATGAGTTGTGGGGTCTGATCATT
>JAVXIV010000341.1:0-2076 GCA_036785645.1 Hungatella sp. | reverse complement strand
TGCAGGGACCGGCTATCATCTGCGAGGGAGCGGAGATCCGTACCTGTGCTTTCATCCGCGGCAACGTCATCGTCGGTGCCAAAGTCGTAGTTGGCAATTCTACCGAGCTTAAGAATGTGATTTTGTTCGATGGAGTTCAGGTTCCTCATTATAACTATGTAGGGGATTCTATCTTGGGTTATAAGTCCCACATGGGCGCCAGTTCCTTGACTTCCAATGTGAAATCAGATAAGACACTCGTCAAGGTACGTGCCGAAGACGGTATCATAGAAACCGGTCTCAAGAAATTTGGCGCCATGTTGGGTGATCAGGTAGAGGTGGGGTGTGGTTCTGTATTAAATCCGGGTACTATCATCGGTTCCAATTCCAACATCTACCCCCTCTCCAGTGTACGCGGCTGTGTGGAGGCCAATTCTATCTACAAAAAAGAGGGCGAGATTGTAGTTAAGAAATAAATCTATTATTTCGTGCCGAAGATGCGATCGCCGGCATCGCCAAGACCCGGACAGATATAAGCATTCTCATTGAGGCATCGATCCAGATGACCAATATAGATCTGAATGTCCGGATGTGCCTTGTGAAGACGCGCTAAGCCTTCCGGTGCGGCGATAATCGCCATAAACTTGATATTCTTTCCACCATGAGCCTTGATGAAATCGACCGCAGAGATCGCAGATCCGCCGGTAGCCAGCATCGGATCGGTTACCACGATGGTGCGCAGTTCGATTGGACTGGGCAGCTTGCAGTAGTACTCGTGTGGCTCATGGGTTACTTCGTCACGATATAATCCAATATGCCCTACTTTGGCGGATGGAACTAAAGCCAAGATTCCATTGACCATACCAAGTCCTGCACGCAGAATCGGAACAATGGCCAGCTTCTTGCCGGCAATCATCGGTGTGATACAAGTTTCAATAGGAGTTTCCACCTCAGCGTCTTCCAGAGGCAAATCGCGAAGGGCTTCATATCCCATCAGCATAGCAATTTCTTCAATCAAAGAACGAAATTCATTGGTTCCGGTATGCTTGTCTCGCAGCATAGAAATCTTGTGCTGAATCAGCGGATGTTTAAAAATTGTAATATTTTCCATATTTGTAAAACCCTTTCTTTATGCCGGATCTCATCCGGCTATTTTTGTAAATCAATTTATTTCCCATCTAGACTGTAGTATACCAATGCATAATCTCCAAGCGCATGAGGAACCGGAATGGAGAAATATAAGACTCCTTGCTTCACATAGCTAAAGGATTCCGGAAAATCGGTTTTGTTGGCAGCGGAAAAATCAGCCGCTTCTAACAGCTTGGTATAAAAGTCCAGTGATTGGGTTGCGCGATAGTCCAAAAGTGCTTCTTCCAATTCGGAAGACACCTCATAAAACTTACAATCTGCAGACATCACATAGCCTGCCATCGTATAGGCATCCGAGTAATCATGAAATCCCAAATTCTTAGCCTGTGTCAAATCCACCGTATTGCTATAAAAAACATTCACCGGGTAAGCCCCACCTGTGACGGTATAGGCTCCGGTATAGACCGCAGTCATACGCTTCTGATCCAAAGAAGTAACCTCGCAGAGGACAGAGCCATTGACATTTACATTCATCGTCAGAAATTGGTCACAAAAGGAAAGTGCATTTTTCTTTAGCAGTTCGTTGACGGCTGTCTGCTTTGCTGTATCCGCGAGATTGGATACAACCGGATACTGGATCGAGATCTGGTCTGCCGTATAAGTCTCTAATGTAGTGGTAAGCTTGGATGTGGCAGCGGGATCGGAACCGATCGAAGAAGTCTCCGGAACCGTAGTAGTAGCTTCTGTGGAAGGGGACATAGTTTCCGTAGGAAGCTTTTGAGCGGCCGAGGTGTGGATACTGGACAGATCGATTTTATCATGAGCTTTTGTTTTGCAGCCATAGAGCATGCAGGTACCGGATAAAATCAAAACCGATATGAGAACGGAACGCTTCATAGGATGATACCTCCTTTTTCTTTTGTAAATTTCTTGCAACTTTATAATCATTGCAATAATATAATAACACGTATCGTTAAACTCGACAATTGTATATTTGTTTTTACTTTA
>JAVXIV010000340.1:0-2078 GCA_036785645.1 Hungatella sp. | reverse complement strand
ATGATTTGGACATTCGCACGCTGACGATTTTGGAAGATTATTTGGATGGTTTTTCAGGCATTGTCATCACCGTATCGCACGATCGTTATTTTCTCGATCGCATGGTGAACCGGATTTTAGCTTTTGAGGGAGATGGTATCGTGGCACAGTATGAGGGAGGTTTTACCGATTATCAGGCTGCATATGCGCAGAGACACCCGGAGCCGGAGAAACAGAGCGAGAAGAAAGCGGAACGTAAACTTACAGGCGATACTCGTACAAAGGAGCGAAAACTCAAATTCACCTATCAGGAGCAGAAAGACTGGGAGGTGATCGAAGAAGAGATCGAGAAATTGGAACAGTCGATTGCGGATTTAGAACGGAAAACGCAGGATTTTGCACACGATTTTGTAAAACTCAATGAACTGTTGGAAGCAAAAAATCTACAGGAAGCTGCATTGGAGAATAAAATGGAACGCTGGATGTACTTGAATGATCTGGCAGAACGGATTGCCGAACAGTCCTAAGCTTTGGACGTAAGAATGCAACAGAAGGGTGGTGGCCAAGATGGAAACCTACAAGATTGTGCGAGATGATAGCCGGATCTATCCGATGGGACTCACCGTGACAGAAGATAGAGTTCATGTATCTTTGGCGGCAGTCGGAGCAAACTGCAGCTTGCTGTTATATGAAAAAGGACAAGAAAAATGCTGGGGCAGGATTCCCATGTCCGGGGAAGAACGGATGGGAGATGTGTGGAACCTGACGGTAGAGGGACTTCCCATTACCAAACTGAATTACTGTTTTGAAGTAGACGGAAAACAGGTGCCGGATCCCTATGGGAAGGTATTGCTCGGCAGAGAACATTGGGGCAAGCCCGAAGAACTAAAGAAGGTATTGCGGACACCGTTGGCAGCTACGGAGTTTGACTGGGAGGGAGACCGACCGCTAGAACGCTCCTATGAGGACAGTATCATCTATCGGATTCATACCAGAGGCTTGACAAAACATCCCTCTTCGCAGGTGGCGGACAAGGGAACATTCCGAGCGATTATCGAGAAGATTCCTTATATGAAGGATCTGGGAATCACGACGGTGGAGCTGATGCCGATTACGGAATTTCAGGAAGTCATGATACGGGGAGGTGCAGAGGGCAATCCCTATGGTGTCGAGGAACCGACCGGCAAGCTCAATTATTGGGGTTATACGAAGCAGTACTATTTTGCACCCAAGATGGCATTTGCCTCGGGAAGAGAGAAGCACCCGGATCTGGAGGTGAAATCGCTGGTGAAAGCGCTGCATCTGGCAGGCATTGAACTGGTGTGTGAGTTGTATTTTTCCGGAAGTGAGAGTCCTGCTTTTGTGTTGGATGTGGTGCGATATTGGGTTCGGGAATATCATCTGGACGGAATCCATCTGATTGGCAATGTGCCTAGGGAGCTGATTGGTTTGGATCCCTATTTGAGTCATACAAAATTGTGGGCATTGACTTGGGAAGGGGTCGACGGCGGTAAGCAGAAACATCTGGCAGAATATCAGGAAGGATTTATGATTGATATGCGGCGTTTACTCAAAGGAGACGAGGATCAGATGAATCATCTCATCTTTCAAAGTAAACACAATCCGGCGCGCTGCGGAGTGATTAACTATATGGCCAATACCAACGGCTTCACGTTGATGGATATGGTTTCTTACGATCAGAAGCACAACGAAGCCAATGGAGAGCATAATCAGGATGGGACGGTTTATAATCACAGCTGGAACTGCGGAGTCGAAGGACCCAGCAGAAAAAAGAAGCTGTTGGAACTGCGAAAAAAGCAGATTCGCAATGCCGTGCTGCTTTTGTTTCTGAGTCAGGGAACCCCGCTTTTGCTGGCGGGAGATGAATTTGGCAACTCCAAATCCGGCAATAACAATACCTATTGTCAGGATAACGAGATCTCCTGGCTCAACTGGAATCAGTTAAAAACCAATGAAGACAGTTACGAATTTATCAAATATGTGATTGCATTTCGCAAAGCCCATCCGGTTTTCCATATGGAACAGGAACCTCACGTGATGGATTATTTGGCATGTGGTCATCCGGATGTTTCTTATCA
>JAVXIV010000339.1:0-2090 GCA_036785645.1 Hungatella sp. | reverse complement strand
CCGGGAACCCCGCCGCCGGAACTCCCCGAACCCGGAGCTCCGCTGCCGGATCCGTTGGGGAGGTTCGGGACGTTGGTGGAGCCGCCCGGTGTGGAGTTACTGCCGCCTGCTTGGTAGAGACCGGCGGAATCAAACGTATAAGACTTGCCGTCAATCGTCAGAGTTGTGCCGGTTACCATCTTCCCGGTAGAAGGATCTAAATAATAATATTTATTGTTGATATTCAGCCAACCGGTCTGCATATGTCCGGAGTTGTTGAAATAAAACCAGCTGTTGTCAATCTGCTTCCAACCGGTAGCCATCACCCCATTGGAGATATCCATGTAATACTTGTGCGTTCCATCGCTCAGCCAGCCGGTCAGCATCTTGCCATCCGTGTTGAGATAATGGTACTTGTCGTCCAGCTTCTGCCAACCAAGCGCCATCTTACCATCGGCTGCGAAGTAGTACCACGCATCGGCAATCTTCCCCCAACCAAGGGTACATTTGCCATCTTCCTTAAAGTAATACCAGGCATTTTCCATCTGGCGCCACCCGGTCGCCATCGAACCATTGCCGCGCATATAATAGAAATCATCACCGATTCTCAGCCAGCCGTTGACCATCGTACCATCTTTTAAAACATAGAACCACTTGCCGTCATCCTGTACCCACTGATTGGCAGCCATCAAGCCGTTGGATTTGAAATAATACCACTTGTTGTTGATCTGCTTCCAACCGGTGCTCATCACTCCGGTTGATAAATCCAGATAATAATAGCCGGTAGTAGTCTGAATCCATCCCTTGTGCAGCGAACCGTCATTGTCCATATAGGTCCACTGGCTTCCGTTCTGCACCCATCCGGTTGCCGCAAAAGCGGCGGAAGTAGGAGCAAGAGTCAACAGTCCCATCGTACCGGCTAGCAATAAAGCCTGTACCCCACGTCTATGCATCATATAGAAGATCCTCCTTTTCATCACATAAATCGACACTTTTAACCATAGTATAGCACAGCATGCAGGATTGTGGCTAACTTTTTTATTACAAATTCTGTAAAAATTTGCGATAATAGGTCTTGGCATAGCGATACATGATAATCGTATATTCTCCAAACTCCTCGCCGAGGGAAGCTTTGTATACGGCCCATAGACTCCACAGGAATCCGCCCAATGCAATATAGGCATCCATCACGAGCCGTTCCTCCTGTGTAGGAGTCCGTTCCAGATAGATCTGCATCAGCCGCTCGACCTCATCTTCGTCATAATAAGAATAGATGGCACACATCGCCACATCGATCAGCGGATCACACATGCCCGCATATTCCCAGTCAATAAGACGAATACGCCCATCCGGCAGAAATAGGAAATTGTCCGCAACACTATCGATATGGGAGAGATACTCCGGCCGTCCGAGCTTGTCCAAATAATCCAGCAGCTCCTGCATCCAACCGCGTACTTCTTCATAATCTTCAAATAAGAGATTGCCATGACTGCGGCAGAGCTTCTCGTAGAAGCAGATCCGTTCCCGCATATCAAAACGGTGTCCGATGGTTAAATGTGCCCGGTGAAGCTGCTTGAGGACTTGCATACATCTGGTCACATCCTCCGGATTGCCGGCATCTGAATTCCTCGCACCCTCATAAAACTCTGCGATTTTATAACCGGTATCTCCGTTGAAATATAGGATATGTTCTGTGATATCCAAAGGCTTCACCATCTCATAGACGGCTTGCTCCTGTTTGCGGTTGATGAGAAGCTCCGTGCCGGGTCCCGGAATGCGGCAGATATAATGCCGATCCCGGATCCGGAATAGAAAAGATTTGTTGGTCATGCCTGCTTTCAGACATTGGATGTCGCAGATCTCCGATTCCTCCACATGGAATACTTCGGCGATCAATTCCAATGCCTGATTATCAGAATGCGTCTGATAGCGGGGATCGAAAACCCGCAGTTCCTCCAGATTCTCAAATTCATAAACTTCTGTCTCCGACTGTCGGTTCACATACAGATCGAAACGAGATGGAACCAGATCCCGTACCGGTACACCACCCACGTCTGCCGTACCGGCTTCCGCCAGCCTGATTTTTGTCAGCGGCACCTTGCCTGATCTGC
>JAVXIV010000338.1:0-2100 GCA_036785645.1 Hungatella sp. | reverse complement strand
GAGGACTTGGATGCATTGGGATGGATGAGCTGTGGGGTCTGATCATTCCATCCGTTTAGAATCACGGCTGTCACTAGGATATTTTTATCACTCATTCTGGTAATGGTATTGTCATATTCTTCCATAAGTGCTTTGTTAAAATGATAGGTTTTTCCGTCATATTCATAATCAATTCCGGTTCCTAAAATATGATGAAAAGGAATATTGACTATGACATGCTTCACACCCAGTTCCATGGCATCCGCCAGCATAGACTGTTCGATCAAGAGTCCCTTCTTGGTCTGCGGATCCCGAAATTCTGCGGTATTTTTTGCCAGCACCTCCGGATTGCTCACGTAAGCGGCATTGCTGATCGGTGTATATTTTTGACCATCATATACGGCAATTACAAATTTGGAATACAAGCGATCCTCCTTGGTTCCTAAGTTGAGGGGTTTGGTAAATGCAAGCGCCTCACCCTTGGTAATCCACGCACTGTAATCGCTCCGTCCCAAAAGATCATCCTGATAAGGCTGCAACTCAAATAGATAAAGATAATTATCATAGTAAGCCGGGTCTGACACATTCCCGCTGACACTTCCCGTAATCTTCACATCGCTGCCCTGTATCACAGTCGCTATGGACGCTTTTTCCGTCGGTGCCGGAATCGCCGGTGCCTGTGTTTCTGCCGATACCGTTGCTGCCGCCGATGTCCCTTTCTCTGCAGAGGCCCATGCCGTCATCCCCACGTTCATCAGGAATAATGCCGTCATCGGTACCGCCCAGGAAATCATTTTGCATATCTTTTTTATTTTCTTCATATTCTGCCTCCTCCAATGTATGCTGCTTTCTCATTATACGTATTTATTCCAAAAATACAAGAAAGATTCCCCTTACGTTGTCTTACATTTTCCTTAAATGAAAATCCGGTATTTACGAACCGATCAAAATAAGGTAACATAGGATGATACAATTTCTAACCATGACTTCATGTAGCTTCAACAAGGAGGAGGATCCAGATGACAGATAAAAAGAAAAATCGTGACTTGCTTTTGGTACTTGGCATCCTGATTCTCGCCGGAGGTCTGTATCTGGGCAATCTGCTTTTGTTTCGTCAGCCGGCTTCTATCGTAGAAATAACCGTAGACGGAACCGTAATCAACCGATTGGATCTAAAAAAAGATACAGACCTCATCATCCCGGGAGCCGGGGGCGGCACCAATCATCTGGTGATCCGCAGTGGTGAAGTCTGTATCATAGAAGCTTCCTGTCCGGATAAGGTCTGTGTGCGGCAAGGTGCAATTCATCAGACAGGCGAAATGATCGTCTGCCTTCCCAATCTGATGATTGCCAAGATTGTGGATCAATAACCGGTTTCCGCTTGATCGGTTTGCTTTCTCATCATCCAAAGTGCCAGAAGGATTGCCAGAAAACCACTCACCAATTTTGCAGTCATCATCGGCACCAAAAGCTCCGGATTGGTGGCATTGGTATATGCCAAATGTGCCGTTAATACGCAAATGGAACTGGTACACCATGCCATGGATATCACAAGACCTTTCGCATCCATCTCCTTTACCATCATAAAAACAGAGATGACATTGACACAGGCAACCGGCAGAGAACCCACCGAAACAGAATTAATCGAAAGGCGTCTTCCGATTGCCGTCAAGGGTTTGTTAAAAACTTTTATAAAAATCGCAGCCAGAGGCAAGCTGCCCAATTGAATGATGCTCATATCTGCGATCGTTTCCATGGCTCCCCGCAAGTCACCCATCCCGGGAATCAGAACCATTCCGGTTATGTAAGTAAAAGCCGACACACCCAAACCAAAGATCGTAACCAGCTTGATTCCCTGCGCAAATGCCATAAATCCCCGCAGTAGCTTTTCCTGAAAAAAAGAAAAGCCAATCACCAAAAAAGCGGCAAACAAAATCGTGGGAATGCTGTTCTTTAGCAAAAGCATCACCGGTATCTCCATCATCATGCCTCCCACAAATGCTCCGATGGGTATAGGAATGATCCCAATCATAATGCCTTTGGCAAACATACTCCGCTTCTGCTGCGGAATCAGTCCCAAGCCCACGGGGATGGTATAGACGATGGTGGCTCCTAACATCG
>JAVXIV010000337.1:0-2105 GCA_036785645.1 Hungatella sp. | reverse complement strand
TGCATCAGCAGTGCCATCATCCCAGTCTCATGCTGTAATTCACCGGATGCTCTGATATGGGTTCGCATCGCCGGTGCACCGCCTGCCGGATAAGCATATTGCCAGAGACTGCAAATCCCCTCTGCGACCTTTTCTTTTCCATTCTCATAAAAGTTGATCGGTTTCTGCGGCATCATTTTCACCGTTTTTCCTGTTATGAGCAAGATGATGAGGATTCCGGTCACTGCCATCATTTTTCTCAATGCTCTATCAAGGGAATTACTTTTTCGTTTCATTTTCGATCACCCAAGTCTCTCTTTCTATTCTATGAAAGGAAACCGGATATCTTGCAGAGAGTTAAAGAAATGCCTGATGAATACCCTCAGATATCGTAAAGCTCAATTGTTTAATCGTTTGGTCAATATCGGGAGGTGTCACGTAGAGCGAACCAAATTCCGGTTCCAGTAACTCACAAATCAAACGATATTGTTCATCGGAACCCATCTGTTCCAGAAAATTGCCCATTCCTTTTGTCTCCATATGTGCCGTCAAAGTTCCAATCAGCGTAGATACCGTATCATGCACGATAGCAGCAGCACCCACTACGGTCGGCACACCAATGGCAAGTACCGGAATACCGAGACTTTCTATCGTCAAGCTGTGGCGATGATTGCCCACACCGGAACCCGGATGAATTCCGGTATCCGTCAATTGAATCGTCGTTCCAAGGCGGCGCACGCTTCTGGCTGCCAGCGCATCAATCACGATCAGCAGATCCGGTGAAATTTCATGAATCACCCCCTTTAGGATCTCAGCCGTCTCCATCCCTGTCTGAGCCATAACCCCCGGCACAATCCCACTGAGTACTGTGATCGCCTCCTTGGTATCACCTCCGGTTTGATCCTGTCGCATCAGATGCCTGGTGACCCGTAGATTGCCCAATACGCTCGGACCCAATGCATCCGGTGTCACACTGGCATTGCCCAGCCCCACCGCCAAAACGCTGTGTTTTACATTTACTTCTAACTTGCCCTGCTGTTCCAAATTTTTCACCAAAAGCCGAATCTGCTTCCCCAATTCTTCCGAAACTTCGCGATGATAATCTTCATCCGGTTGGGTCAACTGCCCCGCTTCCAAGGTCAAATAGGTGCCTTCGGCTTTGCCCATAGACTTCGCTCCACGTTCGTTCAGAATGCGAACCTCCGTCAGCTTCATATGACCGGACGCAGGATGCCACTCCCGAAGCGCCACCCCCGAGATCTCTCCCCCATCTCCCGGAAAACTTTCTTTTTCCTCTACTGCTAAATCAGTTCTGACTTCAAACTGCGGCATATATTTTCCCTCCATTTTGATATTAAAGCCTACATCCTTATATTTTCTACAAAAAACCGGGAAATATGTATTGACATATATGATTTGATTCGTTAGAATAAGGAGGTATGTTTACATTGAACTGTCCGTGTCCAGACTTTGATGCAAACCAAAGAATCTAAATCATATATCATTTTAATATTGGAGGTGTTCAGATTGGCTAACATTAAATCTGCGAAAAAAAGAATTTTAGTGAACGAAGCAAAAACTGACAGAAACAAAGCAACCAGATCGAAAGTAAAGACGATGATCAAGAAGGTTGAGACTGCTATTACTGCCGGTGACAAGGCTGCTGCCCAGGTATGTTTAGTAGCTGCTATTACTGAGATTGACAAAGCTACCAGCAAAGGAGTATATCACGCTAATACTTCTTCCAGAAAAGTATCTCGCTTGACCAAATCAGTTAACACGATGGCTTAACTATAAAAGTCCATATTTCAAAACAAAAATCCCATTCGGCTTCGGCGCGAGTGGGATTTTTGTTGCTTATTTCTTCTTCACGGGAATTCAAAGTTCGCTGTAATACCGCCCTGCCCGATGTTTCTGTGTTTAACAGAGAAACCACAGAAGAAGACCGTTAATAGTTTCTTTTATTTCTCTTTAACTTTTATCGTAATCTTAGCTTTTCTTTAATATCTTCTGTTGTAATAGCTTTTACGTTTGGTGTTCTTCCATCTTCTGATACAGGAATGGTAAGCACATTGTCATTTACCAATTTTGCTGCTGCTGCATGGTCTTCTGCTCTCCAGTTTGTT
>JAVXIV010000336.1:0-2106 GCA_036785645.1 Hungatella sp. | reverse complement strand
ACATGAATTTAACAAAAATTTGAAAAACATTGGTAATCTCCAATGCACTATGCTATTATAGAAGCCAAAAGTATATTTTTATATAGAATACGATAGGAGGAATTCATGTCGATTAGCGATGTTTCGAGTTTATTTGGTTTTTTAGGCGGCTTGGGAATGTTTCTTTATGGTATGAACACGATGGCGGATGGTATGCAGAAGACCGCCGGAAGCAAGATGAGTCAGTTCTTGGGGATGTTGACCAACAACCGTTTTATGGGAGTGTGCCTTGGAGCACTGATTACGGCAATTATTCAAAGCAGTGGTGCGACTACGGTTATGGTAGTTGGATTCGTGAGTGCCGGTGTGTTGAATCTGTCACAGGCAGTAGGTGTTATTATGGGTGCCAATATTGGTACAACCATTACGGCTTGGATCGTTTCTTTAAGTCAGATGGGAGATGCCATGGAGGTGATGAAGCCTGCATTCTATGCCCCGCTTTTGATCGGTGTTGGTGCCTTGATGATTTTGTTTACCAAGAAACAGAAGTATCATACGATTGGTGAGATCTTAGTAGGACTGGGACTGTTATTTACCGGACTTGAGTTTATGTCCGGATCCATTTCTCCCTACACGGATGCCCCTATTTTTTCCAAAGCATTTGCAGTTTTGGGCGGCAATCCATTGCTGGGTATGCTGATCGGTTTGTTGGTGACGGCACTGCTGCAGAGTTCTTCTGCTTCGGTCGGTATCTTGCAGACCTTGGCGATGAATGGTGTTGTGACCACCAATGCGGCGATCTATATCACATTGGGACAAAATATAGGTTCGTGTGTGACGGCGATGCTTTCGAGTGCCGGTGGTTCCAGAACTGCAAAACGCGCGGCCGTGATTCATCTGTGCTTCAATGTGATTGGTGCTATTTTGTTCGGGGTATTGGGATTTGCCTTGTTTTCCCTTCGACCGGACTTTGCTGCCAGCAATATCAATGCGGTGCAGATCTCCATTTTTCATACGGTGTTTAATCTAACTAATACTGCACTTTTGTTCCCCTTTGCAAATCAACTGGTCAAATTATCCGGTCTTTTGGTGAAAGAGAAGCAGGAGGATACCGAAGTTTCTGTCAATGAGGAAGAAGCGAATGCTCTGAAACATTTGGATGAAAGAATCTTTGAGTCTCCGGCATTTGCAGTGGAGACAGCGGCTCTGGAGATCGTACATATGGGACAGATTACGATGGGCAATGTAAAGTCCAGTATTGATGCAATTATCACCGGTAATATAGATGAAGTCGAAAATGTGTATAGAGTTGAGAAAACGATTAATAATATGGAGAAGATGCTGACGGAATATTTGATCAAGATTGATAATTTATCCCTGACGGAGCATCAGAAACTGGTGGTCAATGATCTCTTCTACAGTGTCAGTGATATGGAACGTGTGGGTGACCATGCAGAGAACCTCGCAGAATCCGCGGAATATCTGATCAAACGCAACTTGAAATTTTCAGAAACCGGGATTTCCGATCTGCAGGAAATCAGTGCTTCCGTGCTGAAATCCTTTGAATATGCCATTGAAGCACGCAGCAGCGGCAATATGGATGCGGTGCGTAAGGTGAGCCAGTATGAGGATGAAGTAGATAATTTGGAGGAAGAATTACGTGAGAAACATATCGAGCGCCTCTCTTCCGGACAGTGCGAACCATCCTCCGGAGTGATCTTCTTGGATATTATCAGCAATTTGGAACGTATCTCCGATCATGCATATAATTTAGCGGGATATATAAAAAACGAAATGTAAACAACCTATAAAATTTTAAAAACCGCTTGCTATTTCTGACAGAATTAGGTAAAATAAGGTGTATGTTGATTATATTTTAACAATCATTATTAAATTTATTCTTTAGGAGGAATGAAACCATGGCAGTAAAAGTAGCAATTAATGGATTTGGACGTATCGGACGTCTTGCATTCAGACAGATGTTTGGAGCAGAAGGTTATGACGTTGTAGCAATCAATGACTTAACAGATCCCAAGATGTTGGCTCACTTATTAAAATATGATACTTCACAGGGTGGATATGAAGGTCATTTTGGAGAAGGTCTTCATACCGTAGAGGCAGGCGAAG
>JAVXIV010000335.1:0-2130 GCA_036785645.1 Hungatella sp. | reverse complement strand
TGAGTGATCGTCATATTTCTTGATCTTAATCTGGCTGCCCGAGCGGTAAATCCGGTTGACACAGTTGCTTTGCATCATTTCCGTCTGCATGGGCGGTGCCTTCATCACAGTATCTTCTACACGGAACAGAAAATTATCTTCCATCATCGGCAAATCTACATAAAAGGCATAATAATTCATAATCTGTCCTTCCTGTCAAATCAATTGTAAGGCAATCCTCTTTGTTCTGCCTTCGCTTCCAAGAACCGTAACCCGAGCCACTCCTTTTCCCGCATCGGGTCTGGTTCTCACCCAGAAACCGGTGCAGCCTCCGGTGAGACTGATACAGCAAGGACCTATGATCTCCACATCCCCCTCTGTTTCCACCGACACCGCTTCGCTTAGATAAGGAAGTATATTGCCGGCTTGATCCACCGCTTTCACGACCATGCGCACCGCATCAAATTCTCCGGCAATCAGCTCCGAGCTGTCCGCTTCTACCAGCAATTCTGTATAGATGGGATTTGCTGCAAAATGTCTGGATATCACCGGTTTTTCATCCATGTACCCGATAAATTCTGCCTCATTCCAACAATCCCCCCATTCGCCGTTGGTCATCTGCAATAGAAATGGCGGATAGTCTAGGAACTGCATATTGGGATCGGTATTAAAAAACTGGCGTTCCATTCTCCCTTTTGATACCCCTCCCATCTTAATCTCAATCACCGGACAATTGGTGAACACATGGATTGGGAAAACATTCCCGCCGTTTCGCTCTCCTCTGGTCCAGTAAGTAAGGGGTTCCAAAACATACTCATCTTTCGGTTTCTTCTGGCTTTTATAGACAGCCGCCGCAAATTTGGGGATACGGAACATATCCATCACACCATGATAGCAGATTCTATCTCCACTTCCAAAATCAAAGTGCGTGTAGTAATCAAATGCACACCAGGCAATTGCCCCCATATACTCGGGATACTGTGCTGCCATACTTTGAATTCTGCCGTGCATCAATGCGTGTTCAATCAGCCGTTGCTCCTGATCAAAGCGTTTTGTAGGAAACATATGACCCACGCATTCGGTCACCAGATACGGCACTTTCTCTTCCAATCCGGTGCAGCGCGTCTGTTTTCTCAGAATATTCCCGTTATTTTGACTGCTCCCATGCATAAAATCATTCATGGAATAAAAATCCTCTAAGAGCTCACTGCGCTCGATGCATCGACTTCCGGTAGTCGGTCTTGTGGGATCGAGTTCCTTCGCTGCCCGGTTCGTTTCCTCATACAATGCATGGTCATCCCGAGATTCATTGATCCGAACTCCCCACGCAAAAATACTGGGATGATTGATATCTCTTTTGATCATGCCTTTGGTATCCCTGACTACCAAACTGCGCCATTCTTCTTTCTGACTGACATACTGCCACCCCGGTATTTCTTCCAATACCAAAAGTCCCAGTTCATCACATTGATCCAGAAAATAAGGGGACTGCGGATAATGGGAGGTTCGTACCGTATTTACACCCAACTCCCGTTTTAAGATCAGCGCATCCTGCTCCTGTGCTCTCTTTGGCATCGCATAGCCTGCATAGGGAAAGCTCTGATGGCGATTCAAGCCAAATATTTTAAAGGGACGATCATTGAGAAACATACCATCTGCACTGAAATCTATCTTCCGGAATCCCAGCCTGATGTCGGCTTCATCCAACACGCATCCCGCTTCCTCAAGTACGATGTGGCAATCGTAAAGATGAGGGGCATCCGTGTGCCACAGCAGCATCTCCTCACACGCAAATGTCGGAAATTGGATCGTCTGTACTCCCCCCAGTGTAACCGCTTCACAGAGATGCTCCTGACCGGCCAGTTGAAGTTTCAAGCAGATCGGAGTTCCTTGTTTTAAACTGTCAATCTCTACCACTGGGGTGACACACACCGTCCCCGTCTCTCCTTCTATGGAAGACACCTCATAACGGATCGCCGCATCCGAAAGGAACGTAGATTCCAGTTCATACAGATAGACATCCCTGTAAATTCCCCCGAACGCAAGATAATCCACGATGTTTCCAAACGGCGGAATCTCTTCACGCTCCGTAGAATCTACGACTACTTCTAAATGGATCGTTTTAGGATCTCCGTGAAAACCGGGAAGTTC
>JAVXIV010000334.1:0-2142 GCA_036785645.1 Hungatella sp. | reverse complement strand
AAAATACACACCGGATATGGTATTGGGTGCAGCGAGAAGAGGCTTGAAGGTGGTATATTGTACGGATACAAGACCGGTTCCGGTGATCGCCGAATATGCCCAAGCTGCAGATCTGTTTATCTGTGAGGGTATGTATGGAGAAGAGGGCAAAGAAGCCAAAGCCAGAGCATACAAGCATATGACGCTTTATGAGGCAGCAGCGCTAGCCAAGACAGCCGGTCCCAAACAGATGTGGCTGACCCATTACAGCCCTTCTTTAACGAAACCGGAGGAGTTCATGGATCAAGTGCGGCAGATCTTTCCGCAGGCAATTGCGGCCAGAGACGGCAGAACGATAGAATTGGAATTTGATGAAGAATAGAGGTTGTAGCATGAAGAAGAATACGTCAGAAAAAGATGTATATATCCTGGCCATTGAGAGCTCTTGCGATGAAACGGCAGCATCAGTTGTAAAAAACGGACGTCAAGTGCTTTCCAATGTCATTTCATCCCAGATTGCACTGCATACCTTGTATGGAGGCGTGGTACCGGAGATTGCATCCAGAAAACATATTGAGAAGATCAATCAAGTGATCGAAGAAGCGTTAAAAGAAGCGAAGATGACCTTGGAAGAGATGACTGCAATCGGGGTAACCTATGGTCCCGGTCTGGTGGGGGCATTGTTAGTGGGTGTTGCGGAAGCTAAGGCGATTGCTTATGCGGCGAAGAAACCATTGGTAGGTGTCCACCATATCGAGGGACATGTGTCTGCAAACTTTATTGAACATCCGGATTTAGAACCACCTTTTGTCTGCCTGATTGTATCGGGGGGACATACACATCTGGTGATTGTGAAGGATTATGGAGAATTCGAGATTATTGGACGTACCAGAGACGATGCGGCGGGAGAAGCGTTTGACAAGGTTGCCAGAGCCGTAGGACTGGGTTACCCGGGTGGACCCAAAGTAGATAAGGCTGCGAGAGACGGCAATCCGTCTGCAATTAAATTTCCCAGAGCGAAGATCGACGGCTCTCCCTATGATTTTAGTTTTAGTGGATTGAAGTCAGCAGTTTTAAACTATATTAATCATGCACAAATGATGGGCGAGGAGATTTGTGTTCCTGATTTGGCTGCTTCCTTTCAAAATGCAGTGGTAGATGCCTTGGTTACGCGTGCTGTCGCAGCTGCCAAGGAATATGGTTATAACAAATTGGCGATTGCAGGCGGAGTAGCATCCAACTCTGCACTGCGCGCAAGTTTGAAGGAAGCCTGTGACAAGGAACATCTGCAGTTTTATTATCCATCACCGATTTTTTGTACAGACAATGCCGCTATGATCGGTGTAGCCGCTTACTATGAATACATCAATGGAATGCGAAGTGGTTGGGATCTCAATGCAGTTCCCAATTTAAAACTGGGCGAGCGATAAGGAGCTTGAGATGAAGGATAAAGTCACCGCAATCGTACTGGCGGCCGGTCAGGGCAGGCGAATGGAAAGCGATATACAAAAGCAGTACATGGAACTAAATGGAAGACCTCTGATTTATTATGCTTTACGTGCCTTTGAGGAGAGCACAGTGGATGAAATCATCTTGGTCGTGGGTAGCGGCGAAAAGCACTACTGCCAGACAGAGATCGTGGAGGCATTTGGATTTGGTAAAGTGATGCAAATTGTGGAGGGCGGAAGAGAGCGTTATCATTCCGTCTATGAAGGGCTGCGGGCAATCCACCGCAGTGATTATGTACTGATCCACGATGGAGCCAGACCCTGTGTAACAGGGAAGATTATAGAGGAGGCCATCGCGGGAGCTAAGACTTATGGAGCCTGCGCTGTGGGTATGCCGGTGAAGGATACCATCAAAATCGCCGATGGAGCGGGATTTGCAGAAAGTACCCCGGATCGCAGTCGATTATGGATGATTCAAACTCCGCAGGCATTTTCTTATTCTTTGATTTATGATGCCTATTCTCACTTGTTGGAATCTGAGAGCAACCCAATAGGGGTGACAGATGATGCTATGGTGGTGGAGAGCATGACTTTAAAACCGGTGAAACTGATCCGCGGAAGCTATGAAAATCTGAAGGTGACAACACCGGACGATCTTCTGCTGGCGGGGGCGCTGCTATCTTATTTAAATTGAGGAGTAAGACGCGGTGGGTTG
>JAVXIV010000333.1:0-2151 GCA_036785645.1 Hungatella sp. | reverse complement strand
TGCATCTGGGAGACTTCTACCCTCCGTTGCTGAACATCCAACTCATCATAGATACCGATGGATCTTAGGTAACAGGTGAGTTCCATGTAGTTGAGCATATCCACTCTGATATGCTCGCCGTTTGCAAATGCATATGTTTCCATATCTCTTACGATTCTTAGATTCTTATAGAACCCAGGGGTGTTTATACACCCATGCTTATCCGGAAACAGGATCATAAATCCATTGGAAGATACAAGACCGGTGCTTCCAATGCGGAAACACTTGTACCCTCCTACTTCCTTCCCCAGCTTATCCTGGAGATATCTACAACAATCCTTATCTCGCTTGCTGCAGAGCTCTTTTATTGCTGCTGAGAAGTCTTCTGCTGTTACTTTTTTCAGTTCTTCGCTCATAGTATTTTCCTCCTTAATCTATTTAGGGCCTTTGCTTCATCATTATAATATACAATTGACATGCTACGAGATTACATAAAACCCATACTAGGCAACATAATAGTAAATTATTCTAAGGAGGGTAACTACTATGCCTAAAACATATGCCGGCACATATCTATATCATACCTATAGCGAGTATGAGAGTCAGATTTTCAAGTTTATCATGGAGGGCACCGAGATTGATAAGGATATCCCAGGATTCTCCGAGATCACATACGAGGTAAAGAAACGCAATATCAATAGCGCTCTTGTAAAGGTCCTCATGTCTAAGAATATAATTCTTATGATTAATAAAACCCCGCTCAGCAAATCCTTCAAAGTATTCAGTGCAAACGATATCAAGGGTCCTAAACCTAGCGAGCAGAAAGTATTCATCGACTGTAGTAATATTATCACTACTACCAAAGAAGGAAACTTCGTATGCACGAATATTGATATGCTAATTGCATATCTAATCTCTGCAATGAGCACCATGATCTATTATATGGATGAGAAGCGTCTTATCCTGAATGATACCATTATTAAATCAGGAGCCGATTGCTTCTCTGCATTGTTCACCCATGTAGTAGACTACTTATGCAAGATCAGCACCACCCCAGACATCCGTCTGAAGTGTATCTATCTGTCCAGCCTATACTACATTGGCTGTATCCTCGGAAAGGATCCTGATACAGAAGCTGCCAAGTCTATTGCTAGAAAGCTTTCTGGATTATCCATTCGTGAAGGTGATATGATCACCTCCCAGCTGGATTCTAATAGCTTTATCAACATCAAATTCTTTGTTGAAAAACTTGCCGACATTCTCCACATCAGCAAGCTGAGCCTCGATACAATCATTGAAAAATGGATGTTCATCTATGGCACTGGAACAGTATTTTCTCTGGAAATGTTTACAAACTTCTCATCCATGATCACAGACGCTTATACTGGATGCTATATTAATAACCAGAAGACGATTGAAAAGATCACCGGAAGAAGCATGGTTGAATTTTCCAAGCAGATTCTTTCGATTGGGGCTGATTCTGTATGAATCAGATCATAGAAGCCATCACAAGGCTTAAATCTGAAAGCGCAGACTCGATTAAACAACAACAGCTATCATCCATTCCCTATTATGATGATGAGATGTACAGTCACCAAGTATATGAGTATCTTGATGACGGTAATAGAACCCTCATCAATCAAGAAATAGAAATCTGCATACGGTTAAACTATATCAGAATGAAATTTATGAGCAGACAAAAACTGCTTCAGTTCAATGACTCCGAGTTGTTCATCCCTGAATTGGTTGAGAACGAGTATATCTATCCGTTCCTGCTGTTTATAAATGGCAAATTTATACCATGGAATTCAATCCGCCTAGTTGTAAAGCAAGAAAAATATTATCTTGTGATACGACCGGTAAATAAGTCCGACATGGATTCTATCTCAGTGGTTACTACATTAAATATCATTACGATTCCTTTCAATGTATCATACTGGGAAGGCTATGCTGCAGCTATCACTCCAGAGACAATCTTTGCATTTGATAGCAACGGGTATACTACGTTAACCGCTCCATATGTCTCTATTATAAATATGGATGAAAATACCTATTTCAATGAATGGGTTACCTCTGTAGCAGTGGATGCATTTCCTATTCCGGTAAATAAATCATTTAAACTGTATCCGGAAAACATTATTATCTTTAAGAACGGTTCTCCATCAAAATCTT
>JAVXIV010000332.1:0-2168 GCA_036785645.1 Hungatella sp. | reverse complement strand
TGATTCTTGTACGTTCGAAGAACGTGCAAGAATATGCCCCCTCTGAACAGTTACAGATTTTCAATAAATCATCCTTGGTTAAACTGCACCATCATTCCGTTAGCCTTCCGTCCGAACCAAAGGTGTAGGAAACTCCATCGATCTCCACTGCCGCATCGTGCAGCATTCTGCCATTGGAATCCAAATAATACCAATGATTCTTCACCTGCACCCAGCCGGTCTGCTTCCGGTAATTCTTCATATAATACCAATTTCCATCGATAAACTTCCAGCTGTCAGGCGGAATCTGTGCCACATAATCGGTAAAAGAAAATTCAATGGTGACGTTTCCTTGGATTCCGGCAACCGTTCCGTTATCCGTACACTGCCAGATCGTACGGTTTTGATACTTGTTGATCGTCCCATATCGGGCATACCAGATATCATACGGAATCTGTGCCGTATCCATGTGATTGCTCAGCCATTCCTGATTGGCATAGACAATCGGATGGTATCCCGCATCGGAAATCGTCTTGCAGAACGCATTGACCTGATCGGTAATCTGCTGTTTGCTCAGACCGGAATCCAACATATGCTGCGACTCCACATCATAGGCAATCGGATAGGAAATTGGGTACTCACGAACCAGCTCCAATACATATTTGGCTTCGTTAATCGCCGTTGCAACATCCAGTGCCTGAGTATAAAGGAAAACTCCGGTCTTAATTCCGTTGGCCGCTGCCCCTTCTAGATTCATAGCAAAATACGGATCCATGTCCTTGTAATAACCCAGACGCACCATGGCAAATTTCACTCCGTCCGCTGCCACTTTTTCCCAGTCGATACCGCCTGCCGCTTCGCTGGCGCGATTTTGATACTTGGTGACGGTGATTCCTTTCTCCCGTGCTCCGATAATCGTTTTTCCGCTTGCATCGACATACCGACAATTCTCCTGACTCCACAGCTGTGCCAATATCATCAGCAACAAACATCCCACCAACAGACCGCTGCTTATCTTTGTGCTCCTTTTTATCTTCACCTTCGTTCTCCTCTTTTATGATAAGATTTTTAATAAATCATCCTTAGTTAAACTGCTTAGGGAGATCGTCCCCTCCGTAATGATCTGCTCTGCCAAATTCTTCTTGGATTCCTGAAGACGCAGGATATTCTCTTCGATGGTATCCTTGGTGATCAGTTTGAATACGGATACCTGTTTTTCCTGACCAATACGATGAGTTCGATCAGTTGCCTGATTCTGTGCAGCGATATTCCACCATGGGTCATAATGAACCACCATATCCGCCGCCGTCAAATTGAGTCCCGTTCCTCCTGCTTTTAGAGAGATCAAGAAGATCGGAATGGCATCCTTGTGAAAAGCATTTACCATCCGCAGCCGTTCTTCCTTGGGGGTCGCACCGGTCAGCATATAATAAGTAATTGCCTCTTTGCGCAGGCGTTCCGCAATGATATCGAGCATCGATGTAAACTGTGAAAACAGCAATATCTTATGACCCGCCGAGACTCCGCCGATCAAAAGTTCCATGCAAGTTTCCAACTTGGCCGATTCTCCCCGATAATTTTCATAATGTAGTTTCGGATCGCAGCAAATCTGCCTAAGTTTTGTCAGTTCTGCCAATACCTGCAACTTGCCCGATCCGTATTCCACACCGCTCTGCTGCTCTAACTGCTGCTTCAGCTGATAGGCATTGGCCATATAAAGGTTCTTCTGCTCGGTCTCCAGCTTCGAATAAACCACACTTTCCAGTTTATCCGGCAATTCTTTCAATACATCTTTCTTTAACCTTCGTAAAATAAAAGGACCGATCATCTGGTGTAGACTTTTTAGGCTCTCTTTGTCACTTTCTTTTATGATTGGCAGTTCATAAGTCTTTTTAAACTTCTGATAACTATACAGAAATCCGGGCATTAGGTAATCGAAAATACTCCAAAGTTCACTTAATCGGTTTTCAATTGGAGTGCCGGTCAACGCATAACGCGTACCTGCCGCAATCATCTTGACCGCTTTCGCACTCTGCGTAACCGGATTTTTGATATACTGCGCCTCATCGATAATCTGAAAGCGAAAATGCAGAGACTCATAATGCAAAATATCTCGTTTCAACAGATCGTAAGAAGTCACTACTGCGTCATATTCATAGACATGGTGTAATGCCTCTTCTCTTTCCGAA
>JAVXIV010000331.1:218-2170 GCA_036785645.1 Hungatella sp. | reverse complement strand
TGCCCTTTTACAATACCGGCAGTTGATTCAGAGTCAGTCGATCTTCTGTCATTATGAAGAATTACCGTCATTTTTGTATTCCACTTCGGTATCAGAACCTCTAAAGCAAGAAGAAGAAGCTGCCCGAAAATTAGGTGTTTCGGCTGATTTTCTGACCCAAACAGAACTTCCATTCTCACTTTCCGGTGCTCTGTGTTTTCCCAATCAAGCACAATTTCACCCTCTGGAATTTCTGCAGGCTCTCTCCCAAGAACTTACAATCTATGAGACTACGACAGCTCTCTCTGTCAAAGGCAATCGGATTGTCACGAATCACGGAGCAGTTACGGCAGAACATATCGTATTTGCCTGCCATTATCCTTTTATTAATTTTCCCGGATTTTATTTTTCCAAAATGTACCAACAGCGAAGTTATAGTTTGGCACTTTCAAAAGCACAGCCATTGCATGGGATGTACTTATCGATAGATCCCAATGGATTGTCTTTTCGACAATCCGGCGATCTTCTTCTCTTTGGCGGAGGCGGACACCGCTGTGGCAAAATTCCCACGGTCAATCCCTATCAGGCGCTTCAATCTACAGCCCGGCTTTTTTGGCCGGAATGCAAAGTTGCCGCTCATTGGTCCGCACAGGACGCTATGACTCTAGACGGTCTTCCTTATATCGGTCAATTTTCTTCGGTTCGGCCCAACTGGTATGTCGCAACCGGTTTTAATAAATGGGGAATGTCTGCCTCCATGGTCGCCGCTATGTTATTATCTGACCGCATTTGCGGAAAATCCAATCCTTATGCCGCTATATTTTCACCTCGGCGTTTCAGCCTAAAAGCCTCTTTCTCTGATGGTACAGCGCATCTTGCCGAATCCGCCAAAGGGCTCCTATTGGGTGCTTCCGGATCTCCCGCCCGCTGTTCTCACATGGGTTGCAAGTTATCATGGAATCCTGCTGAATCCACCTGGGAATGTCCCTGCCACGGTTCTAGATTTGACCATTCCGGTCATCTTCTTAATGGTCCCGCACAAATGGATCTGCGTTTCTGATTTAGAACTATTTTCTCTTTTTTTGCACGATACCGAAGACGGCTCATAAACTATGAGTAGAATCTTCTAAAAAAGAAAGGAATATTCATCTTATGGATTGTTCTTATATGAGCCCAAGAGATATGAATACCCGATATCCACAGATGATGATGCCGCCTAATGCTCCTATTTGCCCCAATACCGGTGCCTGCTGCATGGAAGAGTATCCCATCGGCATGGGATATATACCATGGCAGCAGTGGCAGCAGACTTATACTATTGATCGTGCTTTGCAGCGCGGAACCATTTTCCCCACTCTGGATTTACCATTTCAAATGGGGAGGTGCCGATGATGAATGCCAACTGCGACTCCTTACTCACGCTTATTTACCAATATGGATTTGCCATGGATGACGTCTCACTCTACCTAGATACTCACCCTTGCGATCAAAATGCTTTGAATTACTATCACCAGGTGACAAAGCTCTGGCAAGAAGCCATGGAGGCTTATCAAACGCAATGTTGTCCTCTGATGATGGATCGAGTAGCTTCCTGTGACTACTGGAATTGGGTCAATGATAAATGGCCCTGGGAAGGGGGATGCAACTAATGTGGAGATATGAAAAACGTTTACAATATCCGGTTAATATCAGTCAGCCCAATCCCAAGATGGCACAATTCATCATGAGTCAATATGGCGGCCCTGACATCAATACCTCGCAATAGGCTAAAAATCCAACTTGTAAGCACAGGAGGGTGGAGCGACCCTTTTACACATAGTAAAAAAATAGAAATTCATCTTTTTTTCTGTCATATTCAATTTTCTTAAGAACGGAGCGAACAGCATTTCCTTTTATTTCATAATTTACACCAGGGTTGTTTATGAGATCATAGACATTTTGGATTTGCTTAAGTAAATCTGTTTTATGATATT
>JAVXIV010000331.1:0-208 GCA_036785645.1 Hungatella sp. | reverse complement strand
CTTCTTGGCTGTTATTATCCGAGTATCTGGGAATCTGTTCTAGCTCTTTTAATAATTCGTCTCTTTCAGCCTGTAATCTTAATTTATTCTCTTTATATTCCTCTAACGTATCAATTCCACCCTCATAAGCATCACGTACTCTGCGTTCTTTTGTATCAAGTCGTGACAAGGAAAGTTTTAGCAACTCCTTCTGCGCTGAAGCTTCAGA
>JAVXIV010000330.1:0-2172 GCA_036785645.1 Hungatella sp. | reverse complement strand
CAAGATGGGCGGACAGATCAAAGTGGCGCATTCTCTCGGAGAAGAACGACCGAAGGAAGCCGCGATCTATGCACAAGGTGCGCTTCAGATGGGGATGTTATTTGCCCTACTTTACGGAAGCATAGCGGTGATTTTCGCAAAACCATTGATTGCCTTCTTTGGATTGAGCGATTTGGCTACCATCGCCAATGCCGAAATTTATTTAAAAATCACCTGTGGAGCGATTTTATTTTCTTACTTAAATACTATTTTGACCGGAATATTTACAGCACAGGGAGATAGCAAGACTCCTTTTTTGGCTAACTTCATCGGACTGCTGGTCAATATGATTTTGGATCCGGTACTGATCTTTGGGATCGGACCGATTCCCCAAATGGGGGTTGCCGGAGCGGCAATCGCCACGGTTACCGCACAGATGATTGTTACGGCGGTATTTGTCGTGGCAACAGGAAGAGAGAAGACTATCTTCTGCCATGTGCACTTGTTTCGTAAAACACCCTACTCTTATTTGGAGACGATAACCCATTTGGGATTGCCGGCTGCCATCCAAAATCTACTGTATACCGGAATCTCGATGGTTTTGACTCGCTTTGTAGCAGCGTGGGGCGATAAGGCAGTAGCGGTTCAGCGAATCGGTTCTCAGATCGAATCCATCTCTTGGATGACTGCGGAGGGCTTTGGTGCCGCAATCAATTCCTTTGTAGGTCAAAACTATGCCGCAGGGAAAAACAGCCGTGTCAAGAAAGGATATCATGCGGCAACGGGAGTGATGTTTGTTTGGGGACTTCTTTGTACCTTCTTGCTGATCTTCTTTGCGAGACCGATTTTTTCGCTGTTTATCAATGACCCCGAGATTCTTCCGATGGGCATTGATTATCTGGTTGTGTTGGGGGTTTCTCAGATGTTTATGTGTATTGAACTGACGACGATTGGTGCTTTATCCGGTATGGGCAGGACTTTTCTCTGTTCGGTGATCAGTATTTTGCTAACCTCGGCCAGAATTCCATTGGCGATTTTGTTCGGTCATAGTGTCTTGGGACTCAATGGAATCTGGTGGGCATTTACCGTAAGCAGTGTCGCAAAGGGAATTGTATTTTTTATTTGTTTTATGTTGGTATCAAGAAAGCTTACGGAGGATATACGATGAAGAAAAAAACCGGATGGATGAAACAAATTACTTGTGTGTTTTTGATTGGAATCATGCTGTGCGTACAGGTGAGTCCCGTCTGGGCGACCTCAAAGGTCGAAAAAGAAAAAAAAGAAGCACAAGAGCAGTTGGAGGAAGCCAACCAAAAAGCTCAGGAAGCAGAAGCAAAGAAGAACGCGGCACAATTGCAGATGAAAGAGCTCAATTCCGAGCTGATGACAATTTTATCGGATATTCAATTTCTGGAGATCGATATGGCCAATAAAGAAGCCGAAATTGCTCAAGCAGAAAAAGACTATGATGCGGCTAAAACACAGGAAGCAAAGCAATATGCTGCCATGAAAAAACGGATTCAATACATGTATGAAAAAGGTGACACCGAATATCTGGACGTATTGCTGCGCGTAAAAAGTATGGCAGATCTGCTCAATAAAGCCGAATATGTAGAAGATATCTATACCTACGACCGCAAGATGCTGACCGAATACCAAGAACTCAAGCAGCAGGTTGCAGATTTCAAAATTCAGCTGGCGGAAGACAAGGCTGAGATGGAAGTCATGGAACTGGAATATCAGGGACAGAAAAAACAGTTAGAAACCTTGATTGCCAATAAAAGAGGCGAAGTCAGTGATTTTGACAGCCAGATGGCGCAGGCGAGGCTGGACGCCAAGGCTTTTGCCAAAACGGTAGAACTGAAAAATAATCAGATCCAGAAGATCAAGGCCGATGAAGCCAGAAAAAAAGCTGAGGCAGAGGCAAGGCGAAAAGCAGCCGAGGCGGAAGCAAAAAGAGCAGCAGCAGCGAATACACCAAAACGTCCCAATAACAGTACTTCTAATGACCGTTATACCGGTCCGGCTGCCTCCAAGAGCAGCGGCGGAACGGCAGAGGGCCGTGCAGTTGCGGACTATGGTTTGAAATTTGTCGGAAACCCTTACGTATACGGCGGCACCAGTTTAACCAATGGTACGGACTGTTCCGGATTTACACAGGGAGTATATCGCAATTTCGGAGTTTCTATTCCG
>JAVXIV010000329.1:0-2194 GCA_036785645.1 Hungatella sp. | reverse complement strand
GAGGAATCTCCGATGATTCTTGTACGTTCGAAGAACGTGCAAGAATATGCCCCCTTTAAACAGTTATAAATTGATATTAATCTCTTGTTTCTTAATTCCGTGTTTCTCAGCAAATCCTGTCAGCATCATCGTCAATGCACCGTCTGCAGTCACGTTGCAAGCCGTTCCAAAGCTATCCTGTAAAGCGAAGATGGTCAGCATCAGAGCCGTTCCCATCTCGTCAAATCCCAGAACACCGGTAATCAGACCAAGAGATGCCATAACCGTACCGCCCGGTACACCGGGAGCACCAATTGCAAAGATACCAAGCAGTGCACAGAATAAAATCATGGTTCCCACAGAAGGGATACTTCCGTATAAGATCTTGGAAATCGTCATAACAAAGAATACTTCGGTTAATACCGAACCGCACAAATGGATATTGGCAAAAAGCGGAATACCAAAATCTACCATATCACTGCGAAGGGTAGGCTCTGACTTCTTCGCACAGCGCAGTGCCACTGCCAAGGTTGCTGCAGAAGACATGGTTCCCACTGCGGTGATATAAGCGGGTCCATAGTTCTTGATCACGTTCATCGGATTCTTGCCGGAGTACGCTCCGCCGATCCCATAGAGCAACGCCATCCAAATATAATGACCAACCATAACGATCAGCACGACCTTGATAAATACAGGAAGTTGTTTTGTAATGGTGCCTTCATAGGACAGTGCGCAGAACGTAAAAGCGATAAAAATCGGAAGAATCGGAATTACAATCTTCGTTACAATATCCAGTACAATCTTTTGGAATTCATCCAATACCTGAGTAATCACTTTGGCTTTTGTCCAAGTAGCTGCCAAACCAATCAGCATGGAAAATACCAGTGCACTCATAACCGGCATCATCTGGGGAATATCCAGTTTAAATACCAGTTCCGGTAAGGTCTTAAGTCCCTCTACCGTAGTAACAATGGACAGGTGCGGAATCAAGATATAACCGGCTACCATAGAAAATAGTGCTGCGCCTATAGAAGAAATGTAGGCAATACTAACGGCTACCCCCAACATCTTCGAAGCATTATTGCCAAGTTTCGTAATAGATGGTGCAATAAATCCAATGATGATCAGCGGTACACAGAATACAATCATCTGGTTTAGTATGTATTTGATAGTTACCACAACGTTCATAACGCTTTCATTGGCGACCTGACCTATCAAAATACCCAACACAACCCCTAAAACTAGCTTAAACGGTAAGCTTCCTGTTAACTTCTTCATACATCCACTCTCCAATCTTAGTTTATGACTTCATACTATCATATTTCACTTCAAATTTCAATCACACTGCCTGTCCTGTTTACAGTAAAATCAATTTTTTTGATTAGAGAGCGCCGATAACTAATTTTCCTTAAAATAGCACAAATACATTCTCACACTCCCACCGCCGCCCGCATATCAATATAGATAAGGCACTTTATATGATGGAGGCGTTGTATGGAAGATCATCAACCAATCATCGCACTGGCAGGTAATCCCAATGTAGGAAAAAGCACAATTTTTAATGGTCTTACCGGTTTACGGCAGCATACTGGTTGATGTATATTAGAGGTAAAACAATTTAAAGGTTACGCTGACCTACATCTGCAGCGCCCCACGCTCATCCGTATGCAGCCGAACCTCTCCGGTCAGCATTGCACCGTCTTTTGAAAAAGCAAAGATTTCTCCCAAGATCACCTGCAGTCCAGTCACCATTTCACCCTTTGCATCAAAATAGTACCAGCGATCTTTGTATAAGTACCACTCCTCCGTGATCGATATCCCATAGCCATTGAACCAATACCACTTTCCGCCATCCTGATACCAATCATTTTTCACATAGCGGTCTGCCGCCAGATAAAAGCGCCGTCCACCGTCTTCCTGCTGCCATCCGGACTTTATGGAATCCGGATATTCCATTCGTACATACCCTAAGATACTTCCGCTGCTTCTGGTATAGTTCTTTTCACATACCATGCCCCCATTACGCACCACAGCCGTCCCATTGCTCGTGTTTCCTTCGTTGGTATAGATTCGCTCGTCCGTGACCCTTACGACCCGTCCTACGTGGCTCTGGCGAAAGATCACGAGATCCCCGGGAATGGGATCCCCTTTTTTATCGACCCACCGCCCGCGGCTCTTGGCATAATCGCGCACCGCAAAGCAATTGTAGAACTGC
>JAVXIV010000328.1:0-2207 GCA_036785645.1 Hungatella sp. | reverse complement strand
AAGTCCGCCAGCCAACCACAGACATCCATAAGCAGTACCACCGGTCACACCAAGAACCATCAAAACCAAGAAGAGACCGGCGATGCGCTCCCATCGCGCTTCTTTGGGACAGAGAAGACGCAAGCCTTTCTCCACATGCATAATCAGCCATCCCATAGCACGTACCGGATGCGGCAGCCAGTGCGGATCTCCAAAACACAAATCTAATAAAAAACCAACTATCATGGCCGCAATATGTCCTCTGATCATCTCATCCTCACTTGATTTTTGTGGCGATTCCACATACTACCCGATCGACGCTCTCTGCCTCTAGAGCGAGACGCTGACCGGCTCTTCCCACACATTCCCGGTAGATTCGCTCCGCTTGGCTCATCGGCACAATCCCATAACCAATCTCATCCATCACCAGAATCACCTGTGGGTTTTCGTTTTGAATCCGATCTATATAAGATATTACCGTCTCCTCTGAGTTTCCGGCTTCCTCCAAAATCCGTCGGATATAACTCTGAAAATGATCAATGATTGGACGCTTCCATGCCGTTTCCGGAGAATCCACTTCCCCGTCTGCAACCAAGTTTTTCTGTTTTTCCGGATCTTTTTCTTGCCCCCAGAGCCGGAACGCATAAGCTAATTTCCCCTGGTAAGAACCACCGATGATCAGTCTCATCCTCTTCCTCTTTTCCCTCTTTTTCTATCCGATTTTGGATAAAACAACCAAAGTTGCCAAAAGTACCAATTCATATATCTGCAGAAAATATCCTGCCAAGTCCCCTGTGATTCCACCAAACTCCCGCATGGACATCCGATAATAGTACCAAAAGACTCCACAGGATACCAAGAGACAAAAGATTGCCTGCATGAAGCCAAGCTGCCAGATCAGAAACCCAAACCCCGCCACCAGATAACCGCACATCGAAATGGATACCACCTGTTTTTGTGCCTCATCAGAAAAAGCAGCCACCAGACCGCTTTTCTTTGCCTTTGGGAATCGTACCACAGCCAGTCCACTGAACGCACGCGACCACATCGGTATCACACCAAAAGCAAGCAAGTATCCCGACGAAAGTTCGGTAAAGATTCCCAGATAAAGCAACAAATAGCTTACACAGCCGATCATCGCAAAAGCTCCGACATGCGGATCTTTTAAAATCTCTAATTTTTGCTCTCGTTCTCCGTAAGAAGCTCTTGCATCCACCACATCCAAAAATCCATCCATATGAATGCCGCCGGTTACAAGAATTGGCAGCAGCGTTCCACCGATGTAGTAAATCACCCATAGCTCCAATTGCCAAGCGAGTCTTGCAAATCCATACAGGAGTCCACCCAGAACCACTCCTATCAAAGGAAAAAAGCACATCACATATCTCATGTTCTCCCGATCCCACGTCCTCTGTGGCATGGGAATTCTGGAATAGGTAGAAAATGCAATCACCAGACTACCCAGTAATTTCATGTAACTCCTCCTCTTTATTGAAATTCCAGCGTATAACCACCCTCATATTGCCCATCTGATAACAATATCCGATAGATGGAGGTCAGCGCATCCTTGGTATTTTCCCTGGCCTCTGTCAAAAGTCCATTGTTTAAGGCTCGTTCTTCCATGATTTTTCGCTGCTCACTCTGAAAGCCGGTGACATCTTCGGTTGTCAAACCATTGAAGATGCTGTTTTTTTCATCGAATACCTGAACGGAATCCGGATCGATATCATGAGACAGAATCTTCGCTTCCGGTATCATAATGCGAATGATCTTCTCATGAAGTACAAATTTGATTGCTTTTAATTCAACCCCTGCTTTAATAATTCCATCATAGGTGATGAGGAACGACGTTTTGGTAAATGGAATTGTCTGTCCTTTTAGTGCCAGGTTTTTCTCATAGCGCCCCATATCCGTGTAATAATACTTGGCCGTACTCAACTCTCCGATGGCTTCAAGCTGCTGCTTTAACACATCGTCGGTAATCCTTTTCTTTTCAGAAATAAGCGATGCCGATTCTGCTCCGCCTAACTTTCGTCCATAAAAAAATGCACCCAGAAAAAGGAGAAAAATAAAAATTCCTGCTAAAATCAGAGCGGTTTTCTTTGCCTTTGCAGTTAGCACTTTTTTGATTCCATTCCCTTGGTCACTCATTTTCTTCTCCTCCGACATGTTTTTTTCTAGGTACTTATTTCAGCTGAAGCGGTATGGACTATACCACTTCGATCACC
>JAVXIV010000327.1:0-2235 GCA_036785645.1 Hungatella sp. | reverse complement strand
AATTGGAATCTCTGCATTTTGATAATACAGCCCCCTGGTATGATGGTTGTCATCCTTTACCATACCACATACCGGAATCGAAAGTCCAAGTTCTGCCATCACACCTAATGCGATGTTGACCTGTCCTTTGCCGCCATCCATCATGATCAGATCCGGAAATCTGGTAAAGCTTCCATAGGTTTCATCCACACCCCGCTCTTTTAGGAGCAGCGCTTCTTCCATACCATGGCTGAAACGTCTCGTCAAAACTTCATTCATAGAAGCATAATCATTGGCACCCTTCACCCATTTAATCTTGAATTTACGATAATCATTGCGGCGCGGTTTTCCATCTTCATAAACAATCATGGAACCTACCGATTCAAAACCACTGATATTGGAAATATCATAAGCCTCGATTCGGCGCACCCCCGCCAGTCCCATCCACGCAGCAATTTGATTCATTGCACCGATGGTTCGAAGTTCCTCCCGCTTGATTTTTTCTTTATCTTGTGACAATACCAAGGCGGCATTCTTCTCTGCCAATTCCACCAACCGTTCCTTCTGTCCCTTTTGCGGAATGATGATCCGAACCTTCTGCCCTCGCTTGGTTGTGAGCCATTGACTGATGATATCGCTGTCCTCCAATTCCGTCTGCACCCACAATTCTTTAGGTACAAAAGGAGTTCCGGCATAGAATTGCTTCACAAAGCTGGTCAAAATCTGTTGGTTATCTTCTGCAATTGCAATGGCTACGTGGAAATGCTCCCGTCCGATGAGTTTGCCTTCCCGCATGAAGAATACCTGCACCACTGCATCTGTTTCGTCCTTGGCCATGGCAATGATATCACGATCCTCGATGCTGCTGCTCGTAATTTTCTGTTTCTGTGCCACTTTTCTGACACTGGTTAAAAGTTCCCGATACTCAATTGCCTGTTCAAAATCCAATTGATCGGAAGCGGCCTGCATCTTCTGTTCCAGCCCCCCCAGTACACTGCCATATTGTCCATTTAAGAATTCCAAGGCCTGATTCAAGGATTTGGCATATTCTTCCCGGCTGATCAGTCCCTGACAGGGCGCATCGCACTGATGAATATGATAGTTGAGACACGGTCTGTCTTTTCCGATATCTTTCGGCAGATTTCGATTGCAAGTTCGAATCTTGTATAATTTATGAATGAGGTCTATCGTATCCTTGACCGCACCCGCACTGGTATAGGGTCCAAAATACTTATTCCGGTCTTTTTTCATATCTCTGGAAAAAAGGACTCTTGGAAAATCTTCCGCTACCGTCACTTTAATATAAGGATAACTCTTATCATCTTTGAGCATGGTATTGTAGCGCGGTCTGTGCTCTTTGATCAGATTGCATTCCAGCACCAACGCTTCGAGTTCGGAATCGGTAATGATATATTCAAAACGAGCGATGCGTGACACCATCTGTTCAATCTTGGCAGTCTTGTTCCGACTGCTTTGGAAATACTGCCGCACGCGGTTCTTCAAGCTGATGGCTTTTCCGATATAGATGATCTCATCCTTTATATCATGCATGATATAAACTCCCGGCTGCGCCGGAAGTTTCTTCAGTTCTTCTTCGATATCAAACACGCCTCAAATGTCCTCCATCGTATCGTTTCTGCATCCGCAGGAATTGTTCCACTGCACAGATCTGTTCTTCCACCGTTCCTTCCGGCTTCGCCATATCGAGGGCTACATAAAGAAGCTCCAGCTCCTCCTGCCCCATGTTCCCCTTCATGCGGTACAGCATCTCTAATTTATCCTCGTAATTCTCCGCTTCCACAAAGGTAAGCAGATGGGGATTCAATAACTTCTTCGGTTCACGCACTCGTTCCACAGGTTCGGTATGCGCTTCTAAAATCACCTTCTCAAAGCGATAACGTTGGTTCACTTTCGGATATTTTTCATGATCCACCTCACTGACAAACATAGAAAGCGATCTGACATACGTACGATAATCGCCATACAAAGCCTGATAGACCACCATCGGTTCGCCGGTCTCCGAATCCGCTGCCACCGTTACGATCTGATAGAGTTTATCCTTAAAATGGTGATATAATTCCCCCGTTTTAGGTGTTCTGTCCATAAGATACCTGCCTTTCTACATGGTTGATTTTAATTTGCCGCAGTCTCTGCCGATGCCGCAGAACTGCCCGCCACTACCGTGGTCGTCTCTTCTGTCACGGTCGTCTCTGCTGTCGCGGTCGTCTCTGCTATCGTAGTCTCCGGCTCCGCCGC
>JAVXIV010000326.1:0-2247 GCA_036785645.1 Hungatella sp. | reverse complement strand
ATCTGGTATCGGATTGTGAAGAATATAAGACCATATATAATAACTGGATTAAATGTGATATTCAAATTTATAGAAAAGTATTAGAGGATGCTAGGATAGAATATTTGGCAACGATAGAAAACCGTAAGTCCTACTATTGTGTTGATGCCATTATGGAGGAAAATGAGTTTCTCAAGATTGTTAAAAAAATAGGATTTTATGAATAGCCGTTATGAAAAATGACACAGAGCGTTCTTCTTAAGGTAGAATTCTGGATTTTAACAAGGAAAAGGAGAAACAAATGAAGAAAAAAATGGTAAAAGTAATGGGTTTAGGCTTGATGATGAGTCTGTTGATGTCTACGGTTTCGATGGCAGCAACTCCGCAGGGAGCAGAACTGACGTCAACTGCAGTGGAGTCTCAACTGCTTCCGGCATCTCAAAGGAAGTCTATGAGTACACTGCGACCGGAAACGAAAGGAGAGGCAATGGCAACACGCCTTTCCATCATTTCAAATGAGGGATGGGGTGTGATCGGAGCACAAGCGGTGACAACGATGCATATTCCGGCTAGCTGGGGCATGTCCACCATCTATCTGGATCGCTGGAATGAAGGTACAAAAAATTGGGATTTAGTAAAAACTTATGAGAAGGAATATCTGCCACAGGACGAAGCGGATGGAGAGTTGACCTCTATGACCTATACGGTTCTGATCACGGATCAGCCATCGGATTATTATTATCGTATCCGTGCCATCCATGAATTGGAGTATATCAGGAATGGTCATACCTACTGGGAGGGTGCATCAACCGAGACGGAAGGTCTTTTGATCACGAATACCCCGTAATCACATAGAAACTCAGGTAACTTCAAAATAAAAATGAGATTCCAAACACCAAAGAGAAGATGGGTTCGCCTATCTTCTTTTTGTATCTCGAGCGCTGGAAGGCATGGCGTTTTTGTAGACTCCTCTTGCCAAACCGGTTTCCACACGATAAAATAGCCGTAGACTAAATTAGATTGTATGTGGTGCGATGATCTGATGGAACAAGAGAAGGAGAGAAGAAAATCATGCTGGGAATTATCGGAGCGATGGATGAGGAAGTGGCAAAGCTAAAAGAGAAGATGAGCCGGGTTGAGATTCAAACGATAGCCGGAATGGATTTTTATAAGGGAGATATCAAAGGGAAAGAGGTTGTTGCGGTTCGCTCCGGAATTGGCAAGGTGAATGCGGCGATATGCAGCCAGATCTTGGCAGATCCTTGCAACATTGTCAAGTGATGAGTTTAAAAAAGGGCAAAAAAATAAGGGTTAGTCCTCACATTAGAGAACTAACCCTTGAAAATTATATTTATTGATGAGATAAAGTGGCATATACATCTTCAATAAATTTAGTTGAAGTGGTTGCATCAAGACATTGTTTACACCACTCTTCAATTAATATTGACCAAACAACATCCTTGCTTTTTTAACATTGTCACCAATATACTCTGTCCACTTATGATGGTCGGGCAGCAATAAAGCATCATCTAAATATTTAAACAAAGTTCCCACACCTATACCAAATCGTTCATCAAGATTATTCCAATTAATACTTTTCAAATCGGTTAAAACTTGTTTTTCAGGTGCTAAATCACCTGGCAGACTTAAGCAATCAGGATACTCGCTTTTTTTATCACCATCTATTATAGCAAGGCTCGAATACGGCAACTTATTTGATTTTGCAAGATCAAATAGTGTTCCAACCACACTGCAACTACCTACAGCACGACAAGAAATTTTTTTGCAAAATTCCTCATAGTGCTCAGTGTCACTTTTTAGGATTTCCCAAAACAAAGAGACTGCCTCTGTGTCTTCTAAAAAAGCAAACAGCTCTGTTAGTAATTCATCATCAATTACTAACAGAGACTGCTGTGGAATAGTTTGCAAAAGCTTAAACATATCAAGTATAGTATCTTCGCCTGCACCTTGATGAAATTGAGATATTTCTCCATATTCCTTTGTAAGCAAACCTATTTCTCTAGATGAGTTTGTTTCATTTCCTACAAATCTTGCTCGTTGATAATTTTGTCCCAGTACATAAGAAAGATTTTGAATGCTTTCATCATTCAGTTCTATTTTATCTGCCATTTCTTCATTAGCAATCTTAGCAATTTTGGCATATCCAGCAGTCGCATCTAGTGGTAAAGTTCTGGAAATATCTAAAAAAAGACTTTTCTTTGAGGTTTATTTTTTTTAGGAGTAAAGCCCCAGTCGTTTGCTTTTTTC
>JAVXIV010000325.1:0-2263 GCA_036785645.1 Hungatella sp. | reverse complement strand
CCTCATCCAACGAAATCTGCTGCGCTACCGTACCTTCTACAAAAGAGAAATTCTGTTCTACATACCCTAGCAAACGGCGTTTTTGGTCATTGGGTATTTTGCAGACATCCACTCCTCCCAAGGTAATATGCCCTTGGGTCGGTTTCTCCAATCCCATAATCAGTTTAAATAACGTTGTTTTTCCCACTCCGGTGCGTCCGGCAAATGTAACACTCTCTCCCGGTTCGATAGTCAGCGTAATCTCGGAAAGCACCGGTTTTTCTGCATCTGCATAGGAAAAAGACACCCCCTCAAATGCAAATGCCGCAGTACTTTCCGGTGCACAGATGGCTTCTGCGGTAATCTGCCTGTCTTTTTCCTCCGCTTCCGACTGCCCCAAAAATTCATCGATGCGTTTGGCACCGGAAATTCCCTTTTGAATGCTCTGAAGCTCCATGCCCAGTGCTTCCACCGGTGCAAATAGGTTTGCGATCAAATCAATCGAGGCCGCTACCATACCCAGAGAGATCCCCAGCACACTCCGCTGCCCGGAAGAAAGCAGAACCACAGCGGAGATCACCGCGGCGCGGATGAGTTGTATGATCGGAGCATAACAGGAGTCATAGAAATTCACTCGTTCAATCGTGGTGAAGTTATCCTGCAGACGTTTTTCATATAGGCCTTCCATATATTCTTCTTTACTGTAAGCTTTGATCATGAAGATGTTTTTCATACTTTCAGAAATATGATGATTCACCCGCCCCAGCTGTTTTAAGTTCTGTGTGTGAGCAATCAATAATTTCCGCTGAAAATTTCGGGTAATGAGAGAAATAAGGGGAATCAACAGCAGCGCCAAGAGCCCCAGTCGGAGACTAAATAACGCGATGGAGATCACAATCCCCACAATCTTTAAGCAGTCAATCATCATACTGATGAGCCCTTCCGAAAACAAAGCATTCACATTTTCCACATCACTGTTAAAACGAGAGGTGATCTCGGCTGCACTGTTTTTGGTAAAATACTGCATCCCCAAACGCTGCAGCTTGCCATTCATCTCCATGCGAATCTGCTTGACGATCTTCTGTCCAAAGATCACCAGCACACCACTCTTTAAGAAATCAAAAACTCCAATGAACACGGTAACCAGCAGATAGAACAATGCCAGATTCCATAAGCCATCCCTATTTTGGGGAATCAAATTGCGATCGATGATCAAGCGAAGCAGCTGGGGAGGTGTCAGATTGAGCACGACCACCAGTAAGGTTACCACCAACAGCATCCCGGACATCCATGGATTTTTCAGAAGTGTCCGCACTACAATCGAACCGGTATTTTTATGCTTCATGTGCTTCCTCCCCCATCTGTAGCTGATAAAGAGTATGGTAATCCGATGAGCTTTCCAAAAGTTCGTCATGTACTCCCTGTTCGCTCTCTCGATTTGTTTTCAATAAAATCACCAAATCGGTATCCGGAAATACCGCCAAACGATGAGAAATCAACACCAGTATACTATTCTGATAATATTTCTTTAAGTTTGCGATGATCTTTCGTTCTGTCTTCATATCCACGGCAGAAAACGGATCATCCAAGATAATCAGCGGTGTTTCATGATAGAGGGCTCTCGCCAATGCAATTCTCGCCTGCTGCCCACCGGACAAGCGTACTCCACTGCTGCCCACCATGGTATCGATACCCTGCGGCATTCGTTTCAAATCTTCATCAAAGCACACATGGTGCAGGACGGTGGCAATGTCGCCGCCATCTCCCAGCGTGATATTATGATAGATACTATCCGAAAGGAGCTGCGGTCGATGAGAGAGCACTGCAATGCGGCGGCTGATCTGAAAAGGAGTCAATTCTCGCAATTCTTCTCCATTTAGCTGAATACTCCCCTCGTAGGGATATAATCCGCCCAGTGCGACACCCAGTGTTGTCTTTCCGGAAGCTACCGGACCGGTAACACCTAGGATCTGCCCGGAATCTGCCTGAAAAGACAGGTGAGAAATCTTCATTTCCTCACTCTCCGGATAAGTAAAGCACAGATCGTGAACCGTTAATTTCGCCGGAAGGGTCAGGGCATGATCTGCTTGATCCGTTCGTTGATGCGGAGTCAGATACTGCTTAATCCGTTCCCAGGATACCTTCGCTTTCTGATAGGAAGTAAATAATTTGGCCGTCTTACTCGCTTTTCCGGAAAGTGCAGCAAAAATCGCAAGATAAGCCGTAAAGCTTCCCACGGTCCAACTGCCATCAATGACCTTACCTCCACCCAGATAAAGCACTG
>JAVXIV010000324.1:2019-2291 GCA_036785645.1 Hungatella sp. | reverse complement strand
CCAATTCCGCCATAGACTGTCTCATACATACGCGACTGACACCATAAGCATCTGCCAAAGATTGTTCAGTTGGCAGTTTTCCATCCTCTGCCTGAATGGAGCTGTTCAGGATTTTCTTTTTTAAATCCACATAGATTTGATAATAAGCCGGTATCGGTGAATCTTTCACTACGTTTTTCATAGGCACATTCCTCTTTTATATAATAGATAGATTATATCACATTTTTAAAGATTAACCTAGTATTATTAGAGGGTTGTTGGATTCATGATTC
>JAVXIV010000324.1:644-2009 GCA_036785645.1 Hungatella sp. | reverse complement strand
CTAACAAAATATTCTCTTTTTCGAGGTCCATCAAATTCTAAGAAGTAAATTCCTTGTGAATGTCCCAGTACTAGCTTTCCCTCATGAATAGGAAGTGCAATATTGACACCTATCAATGTGGATTTTACATGTCCTGCCGCATCTTGAGGGGTATCATGCTGATGCTTAAAATTAATTTTAGTAGGAATCAACCGATCAATCTCATCCATAATATCCTCAAATCCTCTTGGATCCCAAAATGAAGTAATGGTTAATCCAGCAGTTGTATGAGGTGTAAAAACGATACATTGTCCCTCTTGTATTTCACTCTCTGTTACAAACTGTTTAATATCATCCGTTAGTTTCACCACATCATTTAACTGTGTCTGAATCTTAAAGTTTTCAATTTTGCTTTTCATTTCTATCATCTCCCATTATTGAATGATTTCTATTTCACTTGTCCAGATTGCCGAGGCATCTTCTGCAAATGCCCAATTATCTTTAAATCCTCTCGAATACGGTTCCCCATTTAAAATACCAATATAGCCGGCCAAAAGTGCCATTGGAATAAAGAACATAAAAGGAGATGTGATTTCAAAGTCTGTCTTTGGTACTATTATGCAAAATTCATCAGGAACTTCCAACCCTTCCGTATCAGTGATCAGCATCAGTGGTCGTTTCATAATTTGCATATAATGAAGTGCTTCTTTGGTTCGACTCATGGCAGTATTTTCATCATCCACAACTAAGATGGTACCTGTTGTATTCACATCTTTTAAGAAAAAGTTTAAGTGAAGCCATTCTTCTGTATTGATATGCATCGCATATTTCCCGGCTGCTTCAATCATCTTGGCATGACCATACCATGCAGAAGCATAGTCCAAACCCGAGGCTACAAAATCAAAGCCGCCAAAATCTTTCCACCTTTTTGCAATTTCATATACTTTCTGATCAATTGGTTCTATGGTTTCAGCGATTTTCCCTGCGCAGTTTTTGATATCCTTTCGATATAAATTTGCCTGATCCATCGTATATCTACCACGCACTTCTCCAAGTCTGATTGCTAAGAGAAGCAGCGCTTCCAAGGATGCAAGATAACCGCGAACCCCCGGTGCATTTTCAAAAGAAGGAACACTTGTATCAATCACCTTTTGGCATACTTCACCCAATGGTGTTGTTTTTCCGGAGGTTAAACCCATCGTCAATGCTCCTAATTTGTTCATTCGCTGAATGGCTTCCTTTACTCTAGAAACTTTTCCGGAATTGCTTACGGTAATAACAAGTGGGCAATTGGGTGCTGATCCTACACGCTTTGCAGGAAAATATCTGGCTACATCAATTGCCGGCAATACATCAATGGGTAATCCTGTCAACTTTTCAAAAGAC
>JAVXIV010000324.1:0-627 GCA_036785645.1 Hungatella sp. | reverse complement strand
GAATCTCCACATCCGGTGATAATAATATGCTGTAAGGAATAAATTTCTTCAAATGACAGGGCTGCTCTAATTCGAGGTTCCATCAGATCATACTGTTGGATAATTAATTCCGGTATGCTATAGGCTTGTCTTCTCATTGCATTATCAAACTCGTTATTCATTATAATGTTGTTCTCCTTTATTTGATTTTTCCGTTTTCTATGATATCAATTAGATGGTTACCAACTTCTATACTAAATTTCAATGCCGCATCCATCAACTCATCCGGCATATTTTGGGTGTAACGATGTGTTTCATAGACAAAATCTCCTCGATAACCGATTTCTTTTAATATTGGTAAAAACTGTTCCCATTTGGTGCTTCCAAAATAAGGAAGCTGATGATCCGCATCTATGCCATAATGATCTGAGACATGCGTTGCTTTTAATCGTTTTCCGATATAACGAAGTGCTTTGATCTGATCTTGATTCATAATTGCAGCATGTTCAAAGTCCCAGGCAATTCCTATCTGATCCGATTGAAAACAATCAACCAATTCTACCAGTTCCTCGGCAGTAGCTGTATATCGCTTTTGTGGAGCAATGTTAAGATCCCACAAGTTTTCTATTGCAAGGGATACCCCCAGAC
>JAVXIV010000323.1:0-2302 GCA_036785645.1 Hungatella sp. | reverse complement strand
ATTTTTTTAATCGGGCTTATCATCTTGCTACTGCAGGTACTTGGGTAGATAATAGCCGCAAAGCTTTTGGAACGGCAAAACGAAAGAATCAACTTTATATCCAAACGTGGCACGCAGGAGTAGCATTAAAACCGATCGGTCAATTTCGGGGTGCATTATTTCCAAAGATAGCATATTTGGTTAGTGCATATGATTCAAAACTGACTGATTTCGTCCTTTCGAATTCGGATTGGTGTACAAACTTGTACCCTAAGATGTTGATTTATCAAGGCGAGATTATAAAAACAGGATCCCCCAGATGTGATATTTTAATTAATAAAAAGAGAGCAGTATATGAAGATATTAGATCTCAATATGCTATTCCGAAAGATGCTAAAATCGTGATGTTTGCACCCACCTTTCGCGGAGGAAGTCAAAAGGGAAATAGGCAGGTTCTGGCTGCATATCCCACATTGAATTTTTCAACTATGGTTCAGATCTTAGAAGAAAAGTTTGGTGGAAGCTGGTATATTTTTTTACGTTTGCATCCGCAGCTTTCTGCACAAATTGAGAAGGTACCTTTAGAAAATTCCATAGAACAGATGATTGATGTCAGTCAGGCAGATGATATGAATGAACTGCTTTGCGCATCCGATGTGCTTATTACAGATTATTCCAGTTCATCTTTTGATGCAATTTGTGCTTATATACCGGTTTTTTTATATCTGGATGATTTCGAGGAATATGTACAGGAACGTGGAAATCTCATGTGGGAGAGGTCTGCGTTACCGTTTTCTGTGTCTACTTCTAATCATGAGTTGTTAGAGAACATTCTGCAGTTTGATGAGAATGACTATAGAAAACAAATTGATAGGTTCCAGAAGAATACCGGAGTGTTAGAAGATGGGCATGCGAGTGCGAGAGTAGCAGATATCATAGGAAGTAGGATCCTATGAAAATAGAGTACAGTAGAAATGAGGATTGGCAGCGGTGGAAAAAAACATATTAAATGAATTGTCAGAAGATTGGCAGGGATTAGAAACAATCGTTTTATATGGCTGGGGGAATTATGCCAAGAAGGTTTACCCCAAGTTGATCGAAGAGTTTACGGTAGAATATATTATTGATAATGATGATACGAAAAGTGGACAGACGGAAGACGGAGTACAGATTGTAACGTTTGAAACGGTAAGAGAGAAGGACTGGAAAGGGAAAAAAATCATTGTTGCTACTCATACCAATGCCTATGAAAGCATATCGCAATCGTTATCGGATATTGGGTTAGTAGAGCATCAGGACTATTGTAAATTAGAACTATTTTTGCTGGAATGGTATTGGAAATATAGAAGACAAGCCAATCTGTTTGTGGTGCATACTTCGATTACTTCCAGATGTACCTTTCACTGTCAAAATTGCAATATGTTTATGCCCTATTATAAAACGGATATCGACTATTCCTTTGCAGATATAAAAAAAGATCTCGATAGTTTATTTAAACATATTGATTATGTATATGATTATGAACTGCTTGGCGGTGAACCTTTTTTAAATAAAGAACTGGGAAAAATCATAGAATATCTGGTTCATGCTTATGGGAAAAGAATCGGTCAAATTGGAGTGATTACCAATGGATCGCTGATACCGGATCAAACGACCTTGAATATCTTAAAGAAAAATCGGATTGTTCTAAGCTTGAGCGATTATACCGGGCAAATTGATTACAAACCGACATTCGATCGATTGGTTAGCTGTATGCAGAGCAATGGCATTCCCTATCGTATCTCATCTGCAATGAGATGGACGGATTTTGGATTGCCACAACATCCATGTAATTATGAAGATATCCGGCAGCACATGAATATATGCGGACCCTCCTTCCATGGACTCAATGATGAGAAATTTTATTATTGCCATGTAAGCTGGAGCGCCGAAAAATGCGGCTTGATACAATTACAGGAAACAGATTTTATCAATTTTAAAACCATGAATTGCTGTGACGAAGAAAAAGAAAAACTCATGTTGTTTTCACTCGGCAAGTGGACCCCGGGATATGTCAGTATGTGTAAGGTATGTGGGGGCTGTGGAAACGATAATCAACAAACGATACCCGCAGGAATACAAATGAAAAGAGCGTAGAGCAATACACATGGATGTCTATCAAAGTGAATTTGTAGAATTTGAAAAAAATTTTAAAAACTTTAAAAAGAGCAAAATTGTACTTTACGGAATCGGAAGGATGACAGCCACCTTGCTGCCCATGCTGCAAGAATACCGCATCATAGGACTGATGGATCGCGATGAAACCAATATAGGTAAATGCTAT
>JAVXIV010000322.1:0-2308 GCA_036785645.1 Hungatella sp. | reverse complement strand
CAATCTAGAACCAATGACTCGGTTGCCGGTCATAATCGTATTCTCCATGGAAGGACTTGGTACTCGGCTGTTGGCAATGATAAAGGTATTTAATACAAAAGCAATGATAGCGGCGGTGACGATAATCTGTATCCAGCTTAAAAGTTCTTTTTTCCAGTCTATGGGCTGCTCTTCGTTTGGTTTTTCTTTTTGTTTCATAGGATACCTTCTTTACTCTTCTATAGTAAACCGCATGACGGCTTGTCATCTTTACAAAGTATATATGAGCTTTTCTATTTGTGCAAGGGATTTTCGAAAAAGGTAAGAAAATATTCTGATGTTTGAAACAAAGAGGTGTTATACTGTTGAATAGAGAAAAGACGGATATGAGAGGTAACCGGATGAAGAAGCAAAAGAAGATTTTTACAATCTCAAACCGCAGTTATGCGCTCTGCGGGATACTGTTTTTGTTGGTAGCCGGGATCTTACAGGCGGCGGCCAGACGGCTCTCCGGATTTGGTGAATGGTATGCGACTACACTATATCCTGCAATAGTGGGGACAATCGGAAGAATATGCGGAATATTTCCGGTATCTGTGGTAGAAATAAGCATTTATATGCTCATAATTGCCATGACGGTGTATATCATACACCATATCAGACATATAGGAAGTATCCTGACGAGAATCTTGTTTTTGTTGGGGCTGCTGGCACTTTTATTTACACTCAATTGTGGAATCAATTATTATCGCCGCCCATTTTCTTCCTACTTATCTTTAGAAATCAAAAAGTCCTCTCCGGAAGAGCTGCAGAAGCTGTGTGCTTTCTTGACGGAACGGGTCAATGAAACTGTGGATGAAAGTCGCTATGAGAGAAGCTGGAATCTAGATGGGCAGGCAGCCATGATGCATCTGGGTGAGACTTATCCGCAGCTGTCCGGCTATTATCCGGTGCCCAAGGCATTGCTTTTTTCCGAGATTTTGTCGGTTCAGCAATTATGCGGTGTGTATTCTCCGTTCACGGTTGAGGCCAATTATAACTGCGATATGCCGACGTATAATATTCCACACACTATTTGCCACGAGCTGTCGCATTTGAAAGGATTTATGAGAGAAGATGAGGCGAATTTCATCGGATATCTGGCGGCAATCGGATCAGATAATCCTGCTTTTTGCTACAGCGGTTATCTGACCGGGTGGATTCATGCCACCAACGCGCTGGCCAAATTGGATGCGAAGGCTTATGGAGACTTGTATCATCAATTAGATCCGAGGGTGATCCTGCATCTGCAGCAAAATTCAGAATTTTGGAATCGATACGAAGGAAAAGTAGCGGAGGTTTCCAATCAATGGAACGATGCTTATTTGAAAATGAATGATCAGGCGGACGGAGTACTAAGCTATGGACGTATGGTAGATCTGATGCTGGCCTATTACCGGGAAGAAAAATGAGATACTGATGTAGTTTCCATTGTAATCAATGGCATTCAATGATAAAATAAAAAACAAAGGGCATCATGAGCGAGGAGGATTTCCTATGGATGAAATATTATATGATCAGATGGATTGGGCAGCAATCGAAGAACTGGTCTACTCGGAGGCAGACACCCCCCAGAAATTGTTAGGACCGCATATCACAGCAGCAGGATTATTAATTCAGGTATTTATGCCGACGGCGGTATCGATCATTGTGAGACTAGACGCAACGGGGAAGAAGTATCCCATGGAATTGGAGGATGAGGCAGGCTTCTTTGCAGTGCTGATTCCGAGAAAGAGTGTGACAGCATATACTCTGATCGTAACCTTTGATCATGGAACTACAGAAGAACTGAAGGATCCGTATGCATTTTCATCTCAATTCCAAGAGATGGATTTGAAGAAATTTACCGCAGGAATTCACTATAATATCTATGAGAAGATGGGAGCTCATCCCATGCAAATCGATGGGGTCAAAGGTGTCTGTTTTGCAGTGTGGGCCCCTTGTGCGATGCGTGTCAGTGTTGTGGGCAACTTCAACCTGTGGGATGGCCGGCGCCATCCGATGCGAAAACTGGGAGATTCCGGAATTTATGAATTATTTATTCCGGGTCTGGCTCAAGGTGAGATTTATAAGTATGAGATCAAAGCGCCCAATGGGGATACGATCCTCAAGGCAGATCCTTATGGAAATTTCTCACAGCTGCGACCCAACACGGCATCTGTGGTTTGGGATATTCATGCTTATGCGTGGCAGGATGAGACTTGGATGAAGAAGCGTAGCAAACGTGACAGCAAGAGCGAACCGATGTCGATCTATGAAGTACATTTGGGCTCTTGGATGAGAAAAGCGA
>JAVXIV010000321.1:0-2318 GCA_036785645.1 Hungatella sp. | reverse complement strand
TGATCCAGCGTTTCCAGTATATCCTTCTCCTCCAGATGCAGCGTCCCCCGGGTCACAATGACTTGGTGATCATAAACGATATAATCTTGACGCATATCAACCTCTTGGCTATCCAATAGCTTATCGTAATACGTATCGCTGACTGCAAATATCATACTGCTTTTATTTTTGGGCCCCACCGCTTTGCAGTAAAGGACTGCGCGCTCTGCAATGCTTCGAAATCTAAGGGAAAGAAATCCATCCATCCCCTGTTCTTTCAGCACTTGCATATCTTTGTCCTTATGATAAATAAATTTACGCAGTTCCTCTGCGGGAACCGATTCCAACAAAAGACCTTCCTTCAAAAACCGCTCCAGTGAGACGGACGTCGATTGATTATACAGATGCGCCGCATCGTGATAAAAATAATACAGCTGGAAAAAGAACTGACTGACGGAGGTATAACTATAGAGCTGTTTTTTCAATATCATACCTTTTAAAGGAGCTTCCTCCAGTAAAAATTCTGTATTTCCATCGGAAAGAGCGATCTGCTGTACGATGTCTTCTGTGATTTTCATATCATTTTCATGACGATTGCTGATGGAGGAAAGATAGCTTTCATTGGACTCTGTCCAATCCCGGTATATGGTATGGTAATAAAATTGGTACAAATAGATCCCCAGTACCAAAATAATCAATACCACAATTCCGCTGAATGCCAGTATATAACCCAATAAGCTATTTTTCTTTAAATCCCGAATTATTTTTCTCATCGACTTCCCACCCATCCTCTGTCTGTGAAACAGATACAGTCCTGCCGATTGCATCTCGGCAGGACTCTTCTGTCCTAGGATTATTTATTCAATTTCCATCTGATTGATTGCATCCTGATACATCTGAATATACTCTGCAATTTGCATATCATCAAACAGTTTAACAAAAGTATTCCAGCTGTCATCGGTCACACCATTCGTTACAAACGTTGCCATATTCTCTACCACCGCATTATTAATATCCGTTTCCTTCAAGGTACTATTCTGGAGCTGTTCAGAGGTAAGTGGTGCCATCGTTAAGTAATTGTTTGAATATTTCTGGATGATTCCTGCCGCCTCATATTTCTGGCAGTAATCTGTTTTCTCCAAACGCTGAGGTGCCATATTATAGTGCTCTGAGAGGTACTTGGCCGGAGCGTAAAACAGGGAGTTTGCATCCAGACAGTCTTTCACTCTGGTGGGATCCATCGGAGCCGTATCAATCTTACCGTTGGTACCAAAGCTCCAGGCTTCGCCCTCTTTTCCATAGTATAAACTAAACATAGTCTCTAAGTCTAGCATAGAATCTAACCAACGCATCGTCTCCGGTACATGTTGATTGCCTGCTGTCACATAAGCTCCATTCTTTGCCAGTTCCAAAGACCGGGCAAGGCTTGCCTTCGTTCCTTCGGGTGCGGTTGGCATAAAGAGCGTGCAATCCTTTTCAACGCTTTCTTCCCATCCCATTTGTTTCAAACGCCATGCCGTAAAGAAACCTACATTTCCTTCCTTCACCTTGGTTTCAATCGTATTGATATCCTGAGAAACCAATTCTGCATCAGCAATTCCTTCTGCATACATCGCATGCAGCCATTCCATACATTGACGGAAGCCCAGCTGAGTTGCCGCCATCTGCACTTTTTTATTGTCATCAATATAAATCCATTTTTTCTCGGTTGCACAGGGAACACCAAACATCGGCAGCATATGACGCACACCATAAAATCCGGTATCGAGTCCTAATTCTAACGGAACTTCATCCGCTTCGCCATTTTTGTTGGGATCTCCCATTTTAAATGCCCGCAGTACCTCGGTCAATTCATCCAGTGTCGTCGGGGTTTGCAGACCCAGATTATCCAACCATGTCTGGTTGATAAAGAAATGCTGCGCCACATTGATATTCTGTGCCATCATAAATCCTACCGAATAATGTTTTCCATCAGAAGCCATCAGTCCCATGGTTGGATCATTCTCTTCGGCCTCGGTGCGTTCTGTATAATTTGGCATATATTTCTTGATCAGCTCATCCAAAGGAATCAGCAGCTGTTGGGTCACACCAAATTCTTCTTTATCCACCGGACTATTCACACTCAAAATGACATCCGGATACTCACCGGAAGCAAAGGCCAGATTTAACTTGGTATTCCAGTCCGATCCCTTGATTACTTCCCACTCCACATGGATTCCGGTTTCCTGTTCCAGTGCCTGAATTGCCGGCATATCATTGATATCGACCAAAGAATCCACATCGCGGATTGCCAACATGACTTTCAGTGTAATCGGTTCCTTCACAATCGGATATCCCGT
>JAVXIV010000320.1:0-2359 GCA_036785645.1 Hungatella sp. | reverse complement strand
TTCCGCCTGACAGCTGGAAGTTTATCAATGGAAATTGGTATTATATGAAGAATTACCGGAAGCAGATCGGCTGGGTGCAGGTGAAGGATCATTGGTATTATTTGGATTCCAATGGCAGAATGCTGCACGATGCGGCAGCGGAGATTGATGGAGTTTCCTACACCTTTGGTTCGGACGGAATGATGACGGAATGATAGTTGACAAATCAAATTGGATGTGCTAACCTAGTAACAATGAAATTCCATATTTGAGGGAGTAATTCCGCATACCATGGTAGGCGAGATAAATCAACAGCATGGCAAACAGTTCAATTCTGATACCTGGTTTATCTATAAAGAATGAGACTCATATACAGTCACTATGCTGTATATGGGTTTTTTTGTTCCATTTTGGAAGCATAAAAATCCATAATTGGTAAAACATTCTAGTAAGAAACAAAAATGTCAGGAGGCACGTAGAAATGAAAGATTATTTAAAAGACAAGCAGGCAGTTTTAAAGGAACAGGGAGTCGACGGCGAACAAGGTCTGACTACTGCAGAGGCTGCCAGAAGATTGGAGACCAACGGAAAGAACAAGTTGGTAGAAGCCAAGAAAACATCACTTCTAAAACGCTTTATGGAACAGCTGGCCGATCCGATGATCATCATCTTGATCGTAGCGGCAGTCATTTCCGGGATTACGGCACTCTATGCGCATGAGTCCTTTGCGGATGTCATCATCATTATGATTGTAGTTATCATCAATGCGGTGCTTGGAGTGGTACAGGAAAGCAAGGCAGAAAAAGCCATTGCAGCGTTGCAGGAGATTGCGGCATCTACTTCCAAAGTAGTGCGTGACGGCAAGATCTTAAGCATTCGAAGCGAGGAACTGGTGACCGGTGATATCATCCTGCTGGAAGCGGGCGATGCAGTACCGGCAGATGCCAGAGTGATCGAATGCGCCAGTATGAAAGTAGAAGAAGCGGCACTGACCGGAGAATCGGTTCCGGTTATCAAAACCAGTGAAGCACTGACGATTGCAGATCAGAGCAAAGATGTGACCTTAGGTGACCGTAAGAACATGGTTTATATGGGAAGCACCATCGTATATGGCAGAGGTCGTGCTGTGGTGGTAGGCGCCGGTATGGATACCGAGATGGGCAAGATTGCAGATGCCTTGACGCAGGCCAAAGACGGAGAGACACCATTACAGCTGAAACTGGATCAGTTGAGCAAAGTGTTAAGTATGCTGGTTCTGGGTATCTGTGCAGTGATCTTTGCGGTTAGCTTGATCCGTTCTTACCCGGATATCTCGGGTGGTGTTGTTCTGGATACCTTTATGATAGCAGTCAGCTTGGCAGTGGCTGCAATTCCGGAGGGCTTGGCGGCTGTTGTGACCATCGTTTTGTCGATTGGTGTCACCAACATGTCCAAGAAATGTGCAATTGTAAGAAAACTGACCGCAGTCGAGACTTTGGGATGTACCCAGATTATTTGCTCCGACAAGACCGGAACCCTGACTCAGAATAAGATGACGGTGGTAGAGCATGTGGGCACAGATGAATCTACGCTGGCGACGGCGATGGCACTGTGCAGTGATGCGGAACTGGATGAGAAGCATCAGGCTACGGGAGAACCGACAGAAGCAGCATTGGTTAATTATGCTTATAAAGTTGGATTTGATAAGAATGAATTAAAGAAGGAATACCCAAGAATCGGAGAAGCACCTTTTGATTCTATGAGAAAGATGATGTCGACGGTTCATCAGAAACCGGATGGCAGTGTGGTGCAATTCACGAAGGGCGCACCGGATGAGATACTGAAACGCTGTACGCAGATGCTGGTGAACGGATCGGTAGTTCCGATGACCGAAGCAGACAAGGCAGCCGTATTAAAAGAGAATAAAGGATTGGCAGATCGTGCCTTACGTGTACTGGGTGCCGCAATGAAATTATGGGCGGGTAAACCGGAGAGCTATGAAGATCAGATTTTGGAGCAGGCATTATGCTTTGTAGGGTTGACCGGTATGATTGATCCGGTTCGTCCGGAAGTGAAGCCGGCAATTGAAGAATGTAGGGAAGCCGGTATCCGTCCGATTATGATCACAGGCGATCATAAGGATACCGCCGTAGCCATTGCAATGCAGCTGGGCATCATTACCAGTCCCGATCAGGCGATTACCGGTGCGGAACTTGATGAGATCTCCGACGATGTATTAGATCGTGAGATAGAACGCTATTCGGTTTATGCACGCGTACAGCCGGAGCATAAGGTTCGCATTGTCAATGCTTGGAAAGCCAAGGGCAATATCACGGCGATGACCGGCGATGGAGTCAATGATGCACCTTCGATCAAGAATGCGGATATCGGTATTGGTATG
>JAVXIV010000319.1:1122-2363 GCA_036785645.1 Hungatella sp. | reverse complement strand
CCTGAATGTGATGCGTTGCGGAAAATGTATATGGAATCTCGTCTGCAATCCCGTTCTTATTAGGATCCTGCTCCTTGAATGCTTTTAGTACATCATAAAATTCATCCATGGTTTCCGGAACCTTCAGACCTAAATTATCCAGCCATACTTTATTGATGTATAGGTTATCCGGATAGTCTCTGTTCGGATGCATATTGATGGTTCCCCAAGAATATTTCTTTCCGTCAAACGCAGTGGACAGACCGTCTAAAGTCGGATATTCTGCAAGGCGCGCCTGATAATTGGGGGAATCCTTGGCAATCAGGTCATCTACCGGTATAAACAGTCCCATCGGTCCATATTGAATCAAATCAGTCATACCAATGGAGTCACCGCCAAAGAATGCATCCGGAATATCCCCGGAAGCCAACATGATATTCTTCTGATCCGAATAGCTGTTCATCGGGTAGCACTGCCACTCTATATGTACATTGGTGGCTTCCTCCAAGGCTTTGAAGAAGTTCATGGTACCAAAATCATGCTGCTCCGTGTTTAAAACACCGACTAATTTAAAAGTAACCTTCTCATCCGACAGCTTGGGCAGCGTCTTCATCCAATCATAACCGGTCATCTCGCCGTCTTTCAAGGTACTTTCTGCAACGGTTTCTACCGGTGCTGCTGCCGCCGTCGTCCCTTCGGTCGTTCCGGCCGTAGAAGCTTCCTTGCTCCCTGTGGAAGCTCCGCACCCACTCAACAACATACTCCCCGCCAACACAAGGGCTGCTGCTTTCTTAAAATTCTTTTTCATCATAATCCTCCTTTTTTCTATAGATGTTTTTTATAAATATTTTGCTTAGCCTTTGACAGAGCCGACCATAACCCCCTTTACAAAATGTTTTTGTACAAACGGATATAAGATCAACAGCGGTGCTGCGGATACAATGATCGAAACATATTTGATCAATTCTGCCCGCTGTGCTCTAATTGCGGCCTGAGCCACATCGCCTACCATATCTGCAGGCACTTGATTCTGGATCAAAATATTGCGCAGTACAAGCTGCAGCGGATACAGGATCTGATCCTTGATATAAAGCAATGCATTGAAGTAAGTATTCCACTGTGCTACACCATAAAATAGAATCATAATCGCCACGATTGCGCCGGATAACGGCATCACGACTTTAGCAAAGTACTGGAATTCCGTACAGCCATCCAACATGGCCGCCTCACGCAGTTCTTCCGGTAAACTACTCTCAAAAAAG
>JAVXIV010000319.1:0-1112 GCA_036785645.1 Hungatella sp. | reverse complement strand
ATAATCAAATTGTATGGGACAATCATCGCCGGTAAGACCAGCGACCAGATCGAGTTGGTTAGTTTCAAACTATTTACTACCAAATAAGTCGGGATCATACCACCGCTGAAATACATGGTAAATACAATCAAAATCATCAGTATTTTTCTTCCCGGAAGCGACCTTCTGGAAAGAGCGTAGGCCGCAGGTATGGTAGCCGTCACACTGAACAGCACACCTACTACCGTATAAATAATGGAATTTTTATAGCCATTTAAAATTTGATCATTGGCAAAAACGCCCTTATAGCCTTCAAATGTAATCTTCTTTGGCCAAAGCAAAACCTGTCCCGTTCCCACCATACTGGGATCGCTGATGGAAGCGATGAGTACAAAATACAGCGGATAAGCCACAACCAGAAATACCAAGCTCAAAATCAGATAATTCATAAAATGAAAGAAACTATTTCCTTCTCTTTTATGTTTCTTTTTCATACTTGCCTCCTTAAATAAGTGATGTATCGGAATACTTTGATGCAATGTAATTGACCAGTAACAGCATTGCCAGACTGACCACGGATTCAAACAAACCAATTGCCGATGCATAGCTAAAGCTCGGCAGACCGGAAGCGCCGAATGCCTGTTTATATACATAAGTAGAGATTACCTCGGAACCGGCACGGTTTAACGTATTCTGCATCAGATAGATTTTTTCATAACCAATGGTCAGGATCCGTCCGGCATTCATAATTAGCAGTATGATAATCGTCGGCATGATACTTGGAAGATCGATATAGCGGATTCGCTGCCAGGCAGTGGCGCCATCTACAATAGCTGACTCGTGAAGTTCCGGACTGACTCCGCTAAGAGCCGCAATATACACAATTGAATTGTATCCCATCGTCTGCCAAATCTCTGATATTACAAAGATAGCCGGAAATGCTCCCGCATCTCCCATGAACATCTGTGGGGTTCCTCCAAACATGGCAATAAATTTGTTGATGATTCCGGAGGTTGGAGAAAGGAACAGGTTAATCATACCGACGATAACCACAGCGGATATAAAATGTGGTGCATAAATCGTTGTTTGAACTACTTTTTTAAACTTTTGATTTCTCACCATATTCAGGAGCA
>JAVXIV010000318.1:0-2363 GCA_036785645.1 Hungatella sp. | reverse complement strand
TTCTCTCCTCCATAGTTCTTTTTTAGCTAAAACCCTTGCGGGATTAGTTCATAGGAAATGCCGGAACATCGGTAATACCGATTCCATAGGTCTCATTCATGATGATTCTGTTGCCTACATACACCGGTCCTCCCAGATAGGGGTCTTCGCGGCAAAGTGAAGGGCCATCTAAATCTGCCCGAGTGATGACGCATTTACCGGCCGCCAAATGTGCGGCAGCACTGACTGCAATCTTGCTCTCCAGCATACATCCAATCATACATTCTACACCATAAGTTTCTGCAATTGCGCAGATCTTCAATGCTTCATAAATGCCTCCCGTCTTCATCAGCTTAATGTTGATGAGATCAGCTGCCCCACCTTGGATCAAGCGAATGGCATCCTCAGGAGAGAATACGCTTTCATCCGCCAGAATCTTCGTATGAACCTGTCCGGTCACATACTTCATGCCCTCAAAATCATGGGCAGAAACCGGCTGCTCCACGAGATCCATCTCGATCCCTCGGTCTTCCAAGGTACGGATGATCCCCACTGCATCTTTAGGACTCCAGCCTTGATTGGCATCGATACGCAGTTTGATGTCCGGACCGACGGCATTGCGGATTTCTTGAATCCGATCGATATCTTTCCGGCTCTCTTTTCCTACCTTGATCTTTAAGATCCGGAAACCCTGTGCCACAGCTTTGACGCTGTCTGCTACCATCTCATCGATCTCATTGACACTGATGGTCAAGTCTGTCTCAATCTCTGCACGATGGCCTCCCAAGAGCTTGTAGAGGGGTTTCTTGCAGGACTTGGCATACAGATCATAAATTGCCATATCCACCGCTGCCTTGGCCGATGTGTTCTTTAGGATTGACCCATGAAGCTTCTTCATCACCCCATCTAAATCCTCAATCTCCATCCCCAACAAATTCGGTGCCATAAATTCTTCAATTGCACATCGAATAGAACCTTTGGTATCACCGGTAATCACTGCCGTAGGCGGTGCTTCTCCAAAACCGATTTCCCCACACTCCGTGGTAATACGAACCACAAGATCATTGACACAATCCACCGTACGCAGCGCCGTCTTAAAAGGCGTTACCAATGGAATCTTCACTTCTGCCAGTTCAATTTTTGCTATCTTCATCTCATGCCTCCCATGCATTCGCCCGATACAGAATCAGGGATACTTGTGCCATCACCCGCCCATAAGCCGGTGTATCTGTCTCATTACCACAAAAACATACAATAAAAGGCTGTTTGCCGTAAATGATTCCCACATCGTGTGTGATCCCAACATCTTCGCCTGTTTTATGTGCAATCTCCGGTTCCTCCGGCAATGCCTGCAAGTAAAAAGGAATCTTGCCATTGACCTGTTGATTCTTCAAAATAGCAATCATCTGTGTATCTGCTTCCTTACTGATTAAAGTTCCGGTCTGCATCGCTTCAAGCAGCCTTCCGGTTTCCTCTGCCGTAATATAGTTTTGAATCCCCCTCGCCGATTTCTCGGTATCATACATCTTCCGGTTCAGCACCGTATTCCGATATCCCAAATCTTGGATGATCCGATTCACCTCCGAAATTCCCAGAAGATCAATCAAAATGTTCGTGGCGGTATTATCACTGAATATGATCATCAGGGTAATCAGATCCAATACCGTAACCTCGAGTCCTTCATGCAGATAAGCAAGTGCTCCGCAAGATGGTACCCGATACTCTTTCTTCATCGTAATCATCTGATCCGGGGAAAGCTCCCCACACTCCATCTTGGCAAATGCCGCCGCCATGATATAGAGCTTGATCACACTGGCTGCCATCATCTTTTCACAATCATGATAGCGAATCTCTTCCCCTGTAGCCAGATTGTGATAATAAAATCCAATCTTTCCCGGCAGAGCTTGCAACTGCCTCTCTATCTGAATTCGAATGGTTTCTTCCATGCCTGCCTACCTCTATGTGCTGCTTATAAAAAAAAGGCACTGCTCCTATTGTTCACAGCTACCTCATCGCACCCGATTTGTATTACCTTATAAAATTATATATCTCTTAGTATAATAACTTTTTTTTTAAAAATCAAGCAATATTTCGATTTTCACAGGGATCGTGCGTAAAAAAAGCACCTTCCACATGGGAAAATGCTTTTTTCTACGTGCGTGAGACGATTTGAACGCCCGACACCTTGGTCCGTAGCCAAGTGCTCTATCCAGCTGAGCTACACACACATACCGTGCAAATAAGAAATCATAATTACTTATTGCAACGCTATTTAGGATAGCATAGGTTTGGATCGTTGTCAAGCTTTTTCGATTTTTTATAAGCAAGGTTATAAGCCGTTTATGATAATGTCCTTATATACCACAAGGGAATATGTCCCAACT
>JAVXIV010000317.1:0-2364 GCA_036785645.1 Hungatella sp. | reverse complement strand
CCATACAGATACGAAAGATACAAAAGAGCCGCTGTAAAGGATACATAAACCCAGCGCATCTCCAAGCGGATCGTCACACTGGAAGATACAATACATGCCCCTATAAAGCACAAGAATAAGACACTGTTACACCCCGCCGATTTTCGTTCTTTCTTGTGAAGAATGAGGCTTCGCACAAAAAATGCCCCCATCAAAAGCAGCGTCACAATGGCTGCATAGACCAAAAGATGAAGCCATCTCGGTGTATCATTCCAAGCGATTCCATTGAGATGCTCCGGACCGGCATTGATGCCAAACAGATAGGCCACCTGTGCCAGTGCATAACGGATCACGCTCTTAACATCAAACGTATCCGCCACCTGCGTTCCACCCGTGCCGGCCGGCAGCAGTCCTCCGATCGCCAGAAAACGGATACCCTGCACCAGTGCAAAGGTCAAAACCGTTTCCAGCCATCTGCGTAGATTTTTCTCTTTTTTCATCACCAATACAAGAAAGAGCAAAGGCAGCAGCACCATATAACGTTCATGTACAAAACAAATTGCAAAGTACAGCACATTGGCTAGCACATAATACCCATTGTTTTCAGAAGTATCATTTAAAAACCGATAAAGACTATACAAAATGAGGATAGCCAGCCACAGCGCCATCGTCTCCATCAGTCCCCAGCCCTGTGAAATCTGATAGTAGGAAAGGCGGCTCAGCAGATACATCACACCCATCAGGGCTCCCACGAACTTGGAGCGGCTCAGTTTTTGAGCCATTCCATAGACGGTAATCGCAACCAGACCATTCAAAAAGATATTGATCGGAACCATCCAGTTCACATGCACACCGATTAATGCCATCTCTAAATAAGAAACAAGATAAAAGATAAAACGGCACCGGGTTCCTCCGATTGGGAATACAAATTCCGAAAAAGATTGTTCGCCAAAGCAGGACCACATATACAGGTCATCCATATATAAACCCTTGATTTCAATTCCACGATTGATCAAAAATGCAAACACCATTAAACCAATGGCGATCGTCAAATGATCCTTCCGGGTACGGATTAATTCGTCCTTCTTCTGTTGCTCCATGCCGTCATGCCTCCTAATTCGGTGCTATTTACAACGTTTTAGTCATAACTGTCGTATGCTTTTCGATAAAACCTCATCAGTAGTTTTACCACTGGCTGAGGCCAAAATTGGGCATACATCTGTGTCTCTTCTCGTTCTCTGCAGTGATTCTCAATGCAGCCTTTGGTCGTCGCCGCCTCATGAATCCGATAAAACAGCAGGGGGCGTTCCACACAGATCCAGCGGCCTGATCGCTCTGCCAAAGAAAGCATGGTGTCCCAATCCAAAGCAAATTTGTAGACAGAGTGAAAAAGAGGTTCACCCAATTGCTCCTTATGATAGGTACAAGACGGACACATGATCGGATTGCCAAAACGCAAAACTGCTTTCTTCACTTCCGTCAGATGATTAAATGCCGAGAGACGCAAAGGGAATCGTAAGATCTTCTTCACCAACTGCACCCGATCCCTCTTCTTGAGTGTGCCCTGTTTGATCACCACGGCATCCGTCATCAGCACCGTCGTATCCGGATGGCGATTCCAGCAGCTTTGTACTGTAGCCGCATAGTTTTTATGGTACATATCGTCCTGATGAGCGATGGTCACCAGCTTGGAATCTGCCATCTGATAAGCAAAATTCCAATCCGTCTGAATATCACTCTCCCCCTCACGGACATAAACCGGTATCCCATAGACATCCGCCAGCCGGTCGATATAGGAACTGGGTGTAGAGGTACAAAGAATGATGGGAGTCGGTATGGACTGACGCTTCAAAGACCGAATGCAAGCTTCCAGATAAGGAGAATTGCCATAGGCACAAATTGCAAAACTATGAGTATGCATCATTTTATTCCTTTCAAAAAAAGGTTTCTTCCAACATCAGACAAAGTACATGGTAAATGGGCAAATGCAATTCCTGAATCTTAAACGTTTCCGTCTCCGGCACAATGAGTGCAACATCGGCCAGCTTTCCAAGCGTTCCGCCGTCTTTTCCGGTCAAGCCCAGAATCTTCATTCCTTTGGCCTTTGCTACCATCACTGCATATTCAATATTCTTCGCATTGCCGGAAGTGGAGATTCCAAGAAATACATCACCCGTTTCTCCATAGCCATAGGTCTGCTGTGCATAGATCAGTTCCCCATCCACGTCATTTAAAAATGCAGTCGCCAGACCCGGATGCCCGGTCAATGCAATCGCAGGAAGTCCTCCCTGCAGCTGCATGGCCAGTTTCCTGCCCTTGCTCTCATCCACTGCCTCCAGCTTCTCGGCAAATTCCTGCGGCACTTCCCTGCGTTTCACAAAACCT
>JAVXIV010000316.1:0-2375 GCA_036785645.1 Hungatella sp. | reverse complement strand
CGACCAGCTTCACTATGACCATGACAGCCATATGCGATTAGCAGATGCCATTTATGCAGTTGTAACACATCTATTTTAAGCTATCGGCAATCACAGAAGAAATTTTCATGTTTAGTTTTTAGCTTCTACGACCTCCTGATCTACGGCCTTTTTGAATTTATCCTTATGAAGCACATAAGAATAGGCAACCGATATAATAATTACAACAATCATCAAAATACTCTGTGCCTTGCCATACATTTTGGGACCCATGATTAAGAAAATCAGAATTGGCAAAATAATTGGTACAATACTTTCCTTCTTATTTCTGAGAATATAGGGCACAAGCAGGGCTCCAAAAAGGGCAGGAATTAGATTTGTAAATCCCGGCTTCAAAAAAGCATTATTATAGATTGGTTCGAAAATCGGAGCTAGAAATAGCATTCCCAAAAGAATGATTAGCGTAGTGGTGAAGGTGGACACACAAACCGCAATAATGGAAACTACATCGCCTTTTTCACTGCCGGGAGTACACTCCGTTACTTCCATGGCATTGATGGATGCGGGTATTTTCATGTTATTAATATTGCCCGTAACAGTAGAAATGTACATAGCTCCCGCACCGATAATCGGGGCATTGGATAGCGTTCCTGCAATACTTTCTATCGTAAAAAGCAAGAAAATTGGAGCTGCACAAGCAAATACTTTCCCCCATTTCATATCAATATGATATACTATAGCCAAACCGTATGGCACAGCTATAAAAGCCAACAGCGCCACCATAATGGTCAGCCTGCCCCAAAAGTGAATCTTTTTATCAAATTCATAAACTGATTGATCTTTCATCTCACACCATTCCTCCCTTTATACTATCATTGCATTTACGATACAAGCAGCCAGCATTCCACAAATAATACTGATAGAAAATGCAAATTCCTTAAACTTTTTATGTTTTGCCGAAAGCTTGATACAAGCCATAGAAGCAATTCCTGCTGTAATAATGCTGACTAGACTTAATGGATTTTTAAAATTTGCAATATGGGGAGCTGCCATTGTGCCATAGAGTGCCAAAAACATGGCTGTAGTTATAATGGGAACCGCTAAAGCATTTTTGGTTTTTATTTCTCTGACCTTTTTGTCATATCCCTTTAAAAAGATCAGTATAAATATAGCTCCGCCGATAATCCCAACTGTAATAATCATTAAGATCGCAATCAGTGACGGGGGATCAATTTCCACACCAAATATGCTTGGATAACCCATACTAATAGCAGCCATGTCAGCAACCATAGTTTCATAGGGAGCAGATCCTACAACACTCAAACGCAGCCACGGGAAAAATCTGCCCAGTGCAGGAACCAGCAGTAAGTAACTGATGATGATGGGAATGGAGGGTATTACGGAGAAGATTGCACTCCCCTTCGCGCAACTTTTCATTTCATCGGTTTTAATTCCCAGTTCTTTTCCTCTTTTCACTGCAATTTTAAGAAAGATCAATGGCTGTATTACCACGATAAGAATTGCCAAAGAACATAAGAGGATCATAGGTAAACCATTCATAATCATTGATTGAGTAATCATAAGTATGCCTTCCTTTCTAAAAATACACTTTTTCCTCCAAGATAAACTTCTCGGACTTGCTGAAGTTTCTGAATATCCTCTGCTGCATTACCATTACATATGCAAATATCTGCTTGTAAGCCCTCTCGAATCATACCAATTTGATGATCCATTTCCAAAACCTCGGCACTGTTAGATGTACCAATTTGAATTGCCTGCACCGGAGTAATTCCATACTGGACCATATACGCCAGTTCCAACGCCACAGGTGCCGGAGGTGCTCCATACACTACCACATCTGTACCTGCTACAATTTTCACACCCGTATCATAGAGCTTTTTGAAATTGTCGCGATATGCGAATGCCGCATCCTCAAAGTACTTAACTCTGCCCATCCCCTTTGCCAATACCGCACTGTTGATTTTACCACTGGCTTCAATCTCTTTCTTTACCATTTCATAAGCATAAGTATAGGCAATGATGGTAGGAACCCAAACCTGACCATGTTCCTTCATCTTTTCTGCTTGCTCCACAGTCAGAAAAGTACCATGTTCAATTGTGTCAAACCCGGCTTCAATCGACATAGAGATCCCCGGCTCAATTCCGGCATGAACTGCACATTTTTTCCCCAGACGATGAGATTCATCTACTGCAGCCCGCAATTCCTCTATCGTATATTCAGGTGTCTCTGTTCTATGGCTTGTACACACCTTCACCCAGTCAGCACCATCTCGAATTACGGTTCTGATTACTTTTCTGATTTCAAGTTCCCCATCTACAATTCCAATGTTTTGACCCGGATGAGAATAAGTATTTCCGGATAAATAGGTTATAAT
>JAVXIV010000315.1:0-2399 GCA_036785645.1 Hungatella sp. | reverse complement strand
GCAATGACACCATCAATGGGCAGATTGTCTCAAAATTGTTCCGTCGTACTGCCTTCTGCCATCCCAACGCAATCCTCCAGTGCCTGATTCACCGCACCATAATCTTCTTCCTGCATCAGCATCTGCAGACCTCTGATAAAATGGCGGCTGTCATGGCGATACAGGATCACTTGTTCTCTGGCTGCATGCACCTCCTCCATCTCCCATTTCAAAGCCTTGATACTGGAACGCAGCATATCCTGATCCTTTTTCGCCAGTTCTTCCCCATTGATGCGGTGGATCATTTGAAATACCAAAATGTAAGACACATACATCGTCAGCATCACGCTGATGGATGCCAATAGAATCGCGATACTGCTGCTATAATGTTTATAGGCCACAAAAAGCAGATAGATTGCTGCATAAAACAAAGCAGGGATCAGGCAAAGAATCCTCCAAGCCTTATGGTGCAAGGATTGAATCTGCAAGTAGGGAGTTCTCAAGAAATGAACCAGCACCGCTAATAGTATAAGATGAATCATGATGTTCATCAACATCCCCAAGTAAAAATTCTGCGTATGAGTGTAAAAAAAGAGACCGACGAAGTTCCCCAGCAGCACATAATTGGCGGCGCTCATGCCGGTAAAAAGTGCCCGGTAATCCCGATATTCCGACAAAATGATTGCCGTTGCAAGCGCCAAGGCAATCTGCATAAGGAAAACCATCAGGCGAATTCCGGTTTCTGCTCCATAGCAATATCCGATCCATTCCAGCCCAATCAGAATCCCTATGGTTCCGGTCACAAGCATCATAGATTTCTGAACCGAATAGCGCCGGCTCGTAAACAACAGCGTATATATCAATAGAAAGATATGTGATACACAGTAAGAATGTAGAATATATTCTCTCATCATGCTCCTCTACTACTCCGCTTTGGATAAATATTCCAGATAGCGTTTTCGTGCCTCGGATACTTTGTTTCGGCTGATCGGTATCATGGCACCATCCGCCATATAAAAATCATGCGTCCGCATCTGCTTCACATACTGCATATTGATCACAAAGGACTGATGCGGCTGAAGATAGCGCGGATCCAGAAGCAGTGCTTTCAGCTCGGTTTCAAAGGCTCTGCGGATATAGACACTTTCCTTCACGCTGCCGTCTTTCATATAAAACTGCATGATGCGGGAGTTATTTTCCACCCAAACCAGCAAACCGGTATCCAGCCCAATAATCCCCTCTTTGGTTCTTAGTTCGTACAAAGGTTCTTCCGGCTTCACAGTCCGACCGATGCTGCGGTCCATGCAGTAAAACAGTGCCTCACGTTCCACGGGTTTTAACAGATATCCTTCTGCATATACCCCAAAAGCCCCCAAGGCATGTTCCGTAGAGGACGTGGTATAAAGGATACTGTCCGTGCTATCATATTCGCGAATCACCTTGCCCAAGTCAATCCCGCCGTATTCCGGCATCAAAATATCTAAAATATAGAGATCATAATTCACTCCGGTTTGAATCTGTATCACCAATTCTGCCGCAGAGCTACACGTAGAAATCTCAAGGAAAAGTTCTTCATGCAGTACCTGATACTCCAGCACCATCTCTTTCATACGTTGTAAATCGCCGTCGTCATCATCACATATCATAATCTTTTGCATAAATTCAATACCCCTTTTTTTTCCTTCATTCATTGTATCATCGAGATCATGTTATTGCAATAAAAGTAAATAGACATTTTCGCTATTTCGGTGCTATAATACGATGGAGAAAGAGAGGATATCTATTATGAAAAAAACATTATCCATATTTTTAGCATCGCTTATGACCCTTGCAGCTTTAACCGGCTGCTCATCTGCTCCCAAGGAGGCTGCAACTACCGCCGCCGAAACTACCACCGCTGCTCCCACTACCGTAGCGGAGACCACCACTGCTGCTCCCACTACCGCGGTAGTCAGCACGGAAGCTCCGGGAAGCTCGGATACCGTCTTACGCGTCGGTTCTATGAAAGGGCCTACTTCCATGGGGTTGGTGTCTCTGATGGATCAAGCTGCCAAGGGCGAGGCCAAAGGCAAATATGAATTCACCATGGTAACCGCTGCCGATGAGTTGGTAGCCAAGGTAGTCAGCGGAGATTTGGATATCGCACTGGTTCCTGCCAATATGGCAAGTATTCTGTATAGTAAGACCAATTACGGAGTCAACGTGATTGATATCAATACCTTGGGTGTTCTTTATGTGGTTTCCGGTGATGCGTCCCTCAAGAGTATTGCCGATTTGAAAGGCAAGACCATTTACATGACCGGCAAGGGAACCACTCCGGATTATGTTATCAACTATCTACTCTCTGCCAACGGACTGTCTGCGGGAGACGTCACTCTGGAGTACAAGTCCGAGGCAACCGAGGTTGCCGCTGTTTTAAA
>JAVXIV010000314.1:0-2406 GCA_036785645.1 Hungatella sp. | reverse complement strand
GGGGATCGTGGGACTGGCCGTCGGAATCTTTGTGGGCTGTTTGGTGATGTCTCTGGCAGAGACACTCAAAGCACTTCCGGTTATGAATCGCAGGGCACATCTGGCTGTTGGAATCCAGTATATTATTGTAGCGATTGGCTTTGGCAAAATGGTTGGTTCCTTGATGTATTTTTCGCGGGGAATGGGTGCTTCATGAAAGGAGGTTCGCTCATATGGAAATCAATAAACAGGCATATCAGGCTTATGTAAAAGAAATTACCCCAACGCACTCCACATGGAAAAATGTGCTGTGCGCATTTGTGGTGGGAGGAGGGATCTGCACGCTGGGGCAGATCCTTACACAGATTTTAATGAATACCGGTATGGATGAGAAGACGGCATCCGCTTGGACTCTGTTGATTTTGATCGGAAGCAGTGTGATTTTAACCGGATGCAATATCTACCCTAAGATTGTCAAATTTGGAGGCGCCGGTGCTCTGGTACCGATTACCGGCTTTGCCAATTCGGTCGCAGCGCCGGCTATTGAATATCAGGCGGAAGGACAAGTATTTGGAATCGGTTGTAAGATCTTCACAATCGCAGGACCGGTTATCCTCTATGGGATACTGAGCTCTTGGATACTGGGGATCTTTTCTTATCTGCTGCAATTTTTGGGAATTATGAATGGCTAGAAAGGTGGAAATATGCAGGTTGGAAAAGCAAGTATCAGATTTGAGCAGCCTCCCGTGATCGTCAGTGCAGCCTGTGTTGCCGGAAAAAAAGAAGGAGAAGGTCCTCTGGGGAGTGTATTTGATGTGGTAGGGGCGGATCCTTTATTTGGAGCAGACAACTGGGAACAGGCGGAAAGCGCTATGCAAAAACAGGCAGCCGAGCTGGCTTTAAATAAGCGGGGAATTGATAAGAATGAGATTCGCTATCTATTTGCCGGAGATCTTCTGGGGCAGTTGATTGCAACCTCTTTTGGCATCATGGACTTAGAAGTGCCGCTGTTTGGACTTTACGGTGCCTGCTCCACCATGGGGGAAGCCTTGTGTCTGGGAGCTATGACGGCACATGCGGGCTATGGAGATCTCGTGATGGCGGTGGCATCTAGCCATTTTGCCACTGCGGAAAAGCAGTTTCGGTTTCCTCTGGAATATGGAAATCAGCGGCCTTTTTCGGCACAATGGACCGTCACGGGTGCAGGGGCGGTCATCCTCGCCAGAGAAAGTGACAAAGGAATGGCACAGGTCTCGGGGATCACCACGGGAAGGATTGTGGATATGGGGAGCAGGGATGCTATGAATATGGGGGCGGCTATGGCTCCTGCGGCCGTTCACACCATCTTGCAAAACTTTCGGGATATGGGTGTGGAGGAAGCTTATTATGATCGCATCATTACGGGAGATTTGGGGATAATTGGAAGAAAAATTCTTCTGGATATGATGAAAGAAGAGGGGCACGATCTGGAACGGATTCATATGGATTGCGGAATTGAGATCTTTGAAGCGGAAAGTCAGGATACCCATGCCGGGGGAAGTGGCTGCGGCTGCGCAGCTGTGACACTCTGTGCGATGATTCTGCCAAAATTACAGACGGGTATTTGGAAACGAGTACTGTTTGTTCCCACAGGAGCCTTACTTTCTACAGTCAGTTTTAATGAAGGTGAGAGTATACCGGGAATTGCCCATGCCGTGATGTTAGAGCATAGGAATGGATAAAGGAGCAAGCAAATGGATTATATCAAAGCATTTTTAGTAGGCGGAATGATTTGTGCAGGTGTTCAGATTTTGATGGAGAAGACTAAGATGATGCCGGGGCGCATCATGGTGACTCTGGTGGTAAGTGGTTCCATTCTTGGCTTTCTGGGCCTCTATGAGCCATTTGCGGAGTGGGCCGGAGCCGGAGCCACCATTCCCTTGCTGGGATTTGGCAATACACTCTGGAAGGGTGTAAAAGAAGGACTGAAAAGCGATGGATTTCTGGGACTCTTTCGGGGCGGATTGACAGCCGGTGCCGTGGGCACATCGGGAGCGTTGATTTTTGGATATCTGGGTTCCCTGATCTTTAAATCCAAAATGAAGGAGTAGAAAGTAAAAAAGTCTCTAAGCAGAGCAGTAGGATTAATTTTCCAATGCCATTTAGTTAGGCATAGTTACTTATCTAACTTAAAAACCACACTCGACAACTGCATTGCAGAACTTGATGAAATCCGATATGATTCATAAAAAGCATCGGTACTCCCTTCGTGTATTGGGAGTGCCGATGCTTTTTCGTAAAGAACAGGAATGCGGATAACAGGACTTGAACCTGCACGTCGTGGACACTAGATCCTAAGTCTAGCGCGTCTGCCAATTCCGCCACATCCGCAAAATGAGACATCCGGGATTCGAACCCGGGACAACTTGATTAAAAGTCAAGTGCTCT